>JAFQBT010000130.1 GCA_017399625.1 Oscillospiraceae bacterium | reverse complement strand
GGTGAAGGCGTCAATTTATAGACTTACAAAAAATCAAACATTGGAAGCGTTGAGCTTTTTAGCAAGAGCAGATTTACGTCTTGCTGCAGTGTTTTTATGAAGGATACCTTTTGCTGCGGCCTGGTCAACTTTTTTGATTGCAAGGCGGATTGCGGCTTCTCTATCCTCAGCACCGTTTACGCAAGCGATTTCAGCTTTTTTCATGTTGGTTTTAAGGTTGGTTTTGATAGCTTTGTTGCGAGCGGTTTTGGTTGCGATAACCTTAACTCTCTTTTTTGCAGATTTAATGTTCGGCATGTAACTACACCTCCTTATCATCGGATACATTCACAAATAATCATCTTACACGAAAATATCCGTTATGTCAAGGGTTTTTGCCATTATCTTCACAAAAATTTTTGTGAGCAGACAAAAATAAGCCGGGTTTGCATTAACACGGTCTGCAAAATACCGGTACTTAGTCATTATACCAAAGGAGGCACCCAAATGTCAACAAAAACTGACCTTGCAAAAGAAATAATTGCCGGAATTTTTCCGGAATATTCAAAAAAACGGGATTTTCTTTTCCGGAGCACGGAAATTTCCGAAGTGATCATCGAAACGGATGAGGATTCCGCGCTTTTCGGAAAGCCGAAAGGCCGCTACGTTACTGTCGAAGCGGATTTTCCTCGGTTTGCCTTCGAAAAATTTGACGAGGAAGTTCTTGCCGCCGCTTCGGAAATCGGAAAAATGCTTCCGGAAGCCGGGAACATCCTTGCCGTCGGAATCGGAAACTCCGCGCTGACTGCGGATTCCATCGGTCCGCTGGCCGCGGAAAACCTTTTTGCCGGGGAATTTTCCGGACGGAAGCTTTTTTCCGCGGCACCGGGAGTTTCCGGCAAAACCGGCATCGAGCCTTCGGTTTTTGTTTCCGCCCTTGCGGAAAAACTTTCCCCCGCGGCGGTGATAATCATCGATTCCCTGGCGGCGGAGGAAATTTCCCACGTCTGCCGGAGCATTCAGCTTTGCGACTGCGGAATCGCTCCCGGTTCCGGCTTTGGAAAAGCGGCGGAGGAAATTTCCGAAGCGACCCTCGGGATTCCGGTGGTCGCCATCGGAACGCCAACGGTCACCCGGATGGGAGATTCGGGTTTTGTTGCTCCGAACGACATCGATTTTCTTGCGTCACGGGCGGCAAAACTCATTGCCTGCGCGGTGAATCTTGCAGTTTTCCCCGGAATGGGGCTTGATTTAATTAAAGGTATTATTATATAAGGGGCCCGGGGATTCTTTTTAAGTTGAAAGTTGATAGTTGAAAACGGAAAATGCAGGGGCGGATATTATCCGCACGTTTTTGCTGAAAGCCCCCCTTGTTAAAGGGGGGTGGTTTTGGCTTTGCCAAAACCGGGGGGATTCTGTTGAAATTACCGGCTGAATTTAACGGGATGGGATTTACACCTCCCCTCAAGGGGAGGTCATTCGCTCGGCGGAAGGCGGTGGAACATTCTGCACTTTGCACTATGCATTGTGCATTGAAAGGTATCCCTCCGTCATTTGCTTCACAAATGCCACCTCCCTTTGCACAAGGGGGCTGCCCTCCGGGATACCTGTAATCCCTCTTCCGTCTTTTCTGCAACAAGTTGCAGAAAATCCACCTTCCCCTCTGGGAAGGCTGATTCCCTCGGAGAAATGCGAAGGAACATTCTGCACTTTGCACTATGCATTGTGCATTGAAAGGAATCCCTCCAGTGCTTCGCGGTTCCCCTCCTTTTAACAAGGAAGGCTGCCCTCTGGGAAGGCTTTTAAAAAATTTGAATTTTCCTATTGACAAAGGGCTTTCGAGCCGTTATAATATTTAGGACAAAGAAGCAGAACGAACAGTTCTCGCCGTCCGATCGGATGAATCAGGCACGGCAAAGATTTTTGAAAAACCGATGAGCGCTTGTTGAATTGCGCTTTTGGGTTTTCTTTGTTCGTGTGCGGTGCTTCTTTTGGAAAAGAAAGGTGACCGCACTTTTTTATTATTTTGGAGGTGTTTGACAATAGCTAAGCAGGAACTGCTCATCAATGATGAAATCCGCGAAAAAGAAGTCCGCGTGATCGATTCCGACGGCGCACAGCTCGGCATTATCTCTCTTAAAGATGCCCTTGCAATCGCCGCGGAGAAAAACCTTGACCTTGTTGAAATCGCACCCACTGCGAATCCTCATGTTTGCAGAATCATGGATTACGGCAAATATAAATTCGAACAGATGAAACGCGAAAAAGAGGCCAGGAAAAACCAGAAAGTTATCGAAGTTAAAGAAATTCGTCTTTCTCTCAACATCGATACCAACGACTTTAATACAAAGCTCAACCATGCAATCAAGTTCCTTAAAGACGGCAACAAAGTAAAAGTTTCTGTCCGCTTCCGCGGAAGAGAAATGGCTCATCCGGAACTCGGCACCGAAATGGTCCAGAAATTCGCAGCAGGCGTTGCGGAATTCGGTTCCGTCGATAAAATGCCGAAACTCGAAGGCAGAAGCATGGTTATGATCATCAGCTCCAAATCCGGCAAATAAGTTCGTTTAAAAATTGCTTTTTGCAAAAAACATATCAGGAGGAAAATAAAAATGAACGCAAAGCTTAAAACCCATTCCGGCGCAAAAAAACGTTTCAAACTCACCAAAAACGGTAAAGTAAAACGCGCAAAAGCATTCAAATCCCACATTCTCAACTCCCAGAGAAAAGACACCAAACGTAAACGTAATCTCCGTAAAGGCGCTTATGCAGACGCAACCAACATGGAGAAACTCAGCAAACTCCTTCCTTACGCATAATTTTTGCTGAAGGAAAACAAAAAAACAGAAACTACTAACTTTATTTAATATTAACGGAGGTTAAATACTATGGCTCGTGTTAAAGGCGGAGTTATGTCCCATAAAAGAAGAAAAAAAGTTCTGAGACTTGCTAAAGGCTACTATGGCGCAAGACACAGACTGTTCAGAACTGCTAAAGAAGCAGTTATGAAAACCGGCCGCTATGCATATATCGGCAGAAAACAGAAAAAGAGAGAGTTCAGAAGACTCTGGATCACCAGAATTTCCGCTGGCTGCAAAATGAACGATATGAACTATTCCACTTTCATGAACGGCCTTAAAAAATCCGGTGTAACCCTTAACAGAAAAATGCTTTCCGAAATGGCAATCCATGACGCAGAAGGCTTTGCAGCTCTTTGCGCACAGGCTAAAGCAGCTCTTTAATTTTAACAATAAACGCCCGAGTTATATATTAGCTCGGGCGAATTGCTTTATTTACGGATAATTTTCCGGGGCGTTTTTCAATACAGTTATTACCATTTTTTCCAGAAAAAGGAGGATCATCATGCTTATTTCAAGCCGCGAAAACCCTTTGATAAAGGAGGCAGCGGCCCTTGTTTCCGATAAAAAAGCAAGGAAGCAAAGCGGGCTTTTTGTGGCGGAAGGTGCAAGACTTTGCTCCGAAGCCTGCAAAAGCGGCGCCGAAGTCCTCCGGCTTTTTGTTACGGAAGAGGCCGAAAAAAAATATCCGGAATACCTCAAAAACCTTCTTTCCGAAGCAAAAGAGGTGTATAATATAACTTGTTCCGTTGCGGAAAAGATAAGCGACACAAAATCTCCCCAGGGGGTTTTTGCTGTCTGCAGAATTTCCGAAAAAGAGGTCGATCTGAGCAAGGACGGCGTTTTTGTTCTTCTTTCGAACCTCCAGGACCCGGGCAACATCGGAACCATTCTCCGCACCTGCGAAGCGATGGATGCAAAGGGAGTTTTTCTTTGCGGATGCGCCGATTGTTTTTCGCCGAAGGTCCTTCGCGGAACGATGGGCTGTATTTTCCGGCTTCCGATAAGAGTATTTTCTGAAACGGCGGAGGCGCTTGCGCTTCTTCACGAAGCGGGTGTTTCCACCTATGCTTCTGCCTTAGCAGAAAATGCCCTTCTCCTTCCGGAGGTTAAATTCAGCAAAAAATCCTGCGTGCTCATCGGAAACGAAGGAAACGGTCTTGAGCACGAAGTTATCGAAGCCTGTGAGCACGTGGTAATGATCCCCATGCCCGGCAAGGCGGAAAGCCTTAATGCCGCTTCCGCCGCCGCAATCATGATCTATTCCGCGGCGATGCAGAAATAAGCCTCCCTTGCCTGAAAGGAGGTGGCTTTTCGGTCACTTTGTGACCGAAAAGACGGAGGGATTCTTTTTATGGAAAGAAAACACAATCCAGAACTTACGGACTTTTGAAAGATAAAATCCGCACCGAACGAATCGAAAAACGAAATCTGACCGTTATGAGGATTCCGAACGGTGAGATAAATCACAATTTTGAGGGAATCTGCAGATTCATCGATGAATTTGTAAAGGAATCCCTCCGCCACCGCTTACGCGATGTGGCCCTCCCCCCTTTGACAAGGGGGGCATAATTGAAAGGAGGACCCGGAAATGAGTCTTGAACATTGGGTGTGGCTTGGACTTGCCACCCAGCCCGGAAACAGAATTATTGACGATATTCTTCGGGTTTTTCCCGATCCGGAGGAGTTTTTTCTTTCCGGGGATTCCGGCATTGAAAAAGTCGGAACCATAAAATCCGCGGATGCTCTCCGCATCAGGGCAACAAGCCTTGAACTTGCGAAGCACGCGGTTGAAACCGCCGAAAATTACGGCGCAAAAATCATCACAAAGGAATCGGAATTTTATCCGCAGAACCTCCTTGGAATTGTTTCCGCGCCGTCGGTTCTTTATGTCCTCGGCGACGAAACCTGCCTTAATAACGAACCCGCCGTTGCGGTGGTCGGAACAAGGCGGCTGAGCGAATACGGAAACAAAATGGCGAATATAATCGCCGGAGGGCTTGGCTCTGCAGGAGCGCTTGTTGTTTCCGGAATGGCGCTTGGAATCGATTCCTCAGCACACAAAGCCTGCCTTTCATCCGGAGGAAAAACCGTTGCGGTGCAGGGCTGCGGAATCTGCAAAACCTTTCCGCCGGAAAATGTTGAGCTCAAGGAGCTTATTGCCGCAAACGGCGCAGTCATCAGCGAATTTGCGCCGGATTCGGAAGCCCGCTCCAGCTATTTTCCCATCAGGAACCGTATCGTTTCCGGAATGAGCCTTGGGGTCTGTGTTGTTGAAGCCGCCGCAAGAAGCGGAACTTCCATCACGGCGAACCTTGCCTTTGACCAGGGACGAAAGGTTTTTGCGGTGCCTGCGGACGTTAACCGCAGCACCTCCCAGGGAACCTTCCGCCTTCTCCGTTCCGGGGCAATTCCCGTTGCGGATGCGAAGGATATTCTCATGGAATTCGGCGAAGAATATACTTCCCACCTGAGTTTTGAGAAAATCCAGAAGCGCAATGTTGAAAAAAATCCGGAGGAGAAAAACGACCGTCCGGAAAAGGCGCTCAAACACGTTAAAAAAGCTCCGCCGCCGGGACTTTCGAAAAACGCCGCTGCAATTTACGGCGTGCTCGAAAGGGTTCCGAAAAGCGCGGACGAAATTTCCGATCTTACAGAACTTTCTTCCTCCGCGGTGGCGGTTGGTCTTACGGAGCTGGAGCTCCTCGGGCTTATTGTTCCCGCATCCGGAAGAAGATTTGTTATTGCGTAAAAGGCTTCTCCTTGGAGAGAAGCTGTCACCACGGTGACTGATGAGGTGCTCTTCCGCAAAATCACCGTTCTTCCGCACAAACACCTCATCCGCCGCGGCCATACGGCCATGCGGCACCTTCCCCTCAAGGGGAAGGCAAATTTACCATTAGGGGGTTATCATTACGGCAGCAGAAACCAAAGCAGTAAAGCGCTCCGCAAAAACAGCAAAAAATCTTGTTATAGTGGAGTCCCCTGCAAAAGCAAAAACCATTGAAAAATATCTCGGGGAGGATTTTACCGTTGTTGCGTCCATGGGTCACGTCCGCGACCTTCCGAAGACCACTCTTGGAATCGACGTAAAAAACGGCTTTGTTCCCCAGTATATCCTTATTTCCGGCAAGGAAAACCTTGTCCGAAGCCTTAAAAAACAGGCTTCCGCCGCGGAAAAAGTTTATCTCGCAACGGACCCTGACCGCGAAGGCGAAGCAATTTCCTGGCATCTTGCAAAACTTCTCGGTCTTTCCATGGATGAACCGAACCGCGTCACTTTCAACGAAATCACCCATTTCGGCGTTGAACAGGGTATGTCTGCGCCGAGAAGCATTGATATCGACCTTGTCAACGCCCAGCAGGGACGCCGGATTCTTGACCGGATCGTCGGCTATAAACTCAGCCCCTTCCTCTGGAAAAGCATCCGGGGAGGTTCCTCCCTTTCTGCAGGCCGCGTTCAGTCCGTTGCGGTAAAGCTCATCGTTGACAGAGAGCGGGAAATCGAAGCATTCAAACCGGAAGAATACTGGTCCATCGATGCAAAACTTTGCGAAAAAGGCGAAAACTCCGCATTTTCCGCAAAACTTGCCACCAGAAACGGCGAAAAAATCGAAATCAAAGACGGCGAAACCGCAAACGCCATTGTTGACGAACTCAAGGGCATTCCCTTCACCGTCGCCGGAATCAAAAAGAGCCTTCGCAAAAAGCAGCCCGCTCCGCCCTTCATCACCTCCACCCTTCAGCAGGAAGCCTCGCTCCGTCTGAGCTTCCAGCCCAGAAGAACCATGAGGATCGCTCAGGAACTTTATGAAGGTATTGATATTCCCGGATTCGGCGCAATGGGTCTTATCACCTATATGAGAACCGACTCCCTCCGTATCTCCGAGGAAGCAAAGCAGGCCGCTGCGGCTTATATCGAGCAGACCTTCGGCAAGGAATATCTTCCCACCACCGCAAAGGCTTATAAAACAAAAGCTGGCGCACAGGATGCTCATGAAGCCATCCGCCCCACCATGCCGGAACTTTCTCCGGACAGAGTAAAATCTTCCCTTTCTCCGGAGCAGTATAAGCTCTATAAACTTGTCTGGGACAGATTCATCGCAAGCCAGATGGCTGCGGCGCTTTATGACACCGTTTCCATCGATATAAACGCCGGGGATTACGGATTCAAGGCAAGCGGATTTTCCGTCCGCTTCGACGGTTTCTCCATTCTCTATCCTTACGGCGACGAGGAAAAATCCTCCATTCCGAAGCACGCGAACACCGGCGACGTTCTGAAGGTCCGGGAACTTAAACCCAACCAGCATTTCACCGCGCCGCCCTCCAGATATACCGAAGCCTCCCTTATCAAGGCTCTTGAGGAAAACGGAATCGGAAGACCTTCCACCTATGCTCCCATCATCACCACCATCATCAGCAGAAACTACGTTGAGCGCGATGGAAAAACCCTTAAGCCCACCGCACTGGGAACCATCACCGTTGATCTTATAAAGGAACATTTTTCCAATATTGTTGACGTTGATTTCACCGCGAAGATGGAAAAGGACCTTGATAAAGTTGAAAGCGGAAAAACCGACTGGGTCCATATGATGAAAAAATTCTATGAGGATTTCCAGAAATCCCTTGAACTTGCCCAAAAGAGCCAGGGCAGCGAAAAAATCCGCGTTCCGGAAGAGGAAACTGACGTAGTCTGTGAAAAATGCGGAAGAAAAATGGTTGTCAAAACCGGCCGCTTCGGAAAATTCCTTGCATGCCCCGGCTATCCGGAATGCCAGAACACCAAACGCATAGTAAAGGAAACTCCCGGCGAATGCCCCCTTTGCGGAGCACGCATTCTTTCAAAAAAATCCAAAACCGGAAAGACCTATTACGGCTGTGAACACAACCCCACCTGCGGATTCATGAGCTGGGATGAGCCTATTGCCGAAAAATGTCCCGAATGCGGAAAAAGCCTTCTTGCAAAGAAAGGCAGAAGCGCAAAAATCTATTGCTCCAACCCGGATTGCCATTACGAAAGAGCGGTGGCCGCAAAATGAGCGAAAAAATAACAGTTATCGGAGCGGGACTTGCGGGCTGCGAAGCGGCTCATAAGCTCTCCTCCCTTGGATTTTCCGTTCGCCTTTGCGAAATGAAACCGGAAAAATATTCCCCGGCGCACAAAAGCGAAAACTTTGCGGAACTGGTCTGCTCCAATTCCCTAAAGGCAATGCGCCTTAATTCCGCCGGCGGACTTTTAAAAGAGGAAATGAGAATGCTCGGTTCCATCACCATGGAAGCGGCGGAAAAAACTTCCGTTGCCGCCGGCGGCGCCCTTGCGGTTGACCGGGAACTCTTTTCCGATTACATCACCGAAAAAATAAAATCCGACCCGAACATCGAAATAGTCTATGGCGAAGTCACCGAAATTCCGGAGGACGGAATCGTGATTTTTGCAACCGGTCCCCTCACCTCCGATATCCTCGCGGAAAATCTTCGGGAACGGTTCGGCGGAACCCTTTCGTTCTATGATGCGGTTGCGCCCATTGTTTCCGCGGATTCCCTTGATTGGGATAAAGTTTTCCTCGGAGCAAGATACGACAGAGGCGAGGCGGATTATATCAACTGCCCCATGGAAAAAGAGGAATACGATGCTTTTTATGAAGCGCTTGTTTCCGCAGAGCGGGCTCCGCTCCATGATTTCGACGCCTGTGACCCGAAAGTTTATGAAGGCTGCATGCCGGTTGAAATTATGGCATCAAGAGGCCACGATACTCTCCGTTTCGGACCGCTCCGTCCGGTTGGATTAAAAGACCCCAGAACCGGAAAACGTCCTTGGGCAAACGTTCAGCTCCGCAGAGAAAACGCGGAGGGAACCATGTATAACCTGGTCGGTTTCCAGACGAATCTTAAGTTCGGCGAGCAGAAGCGGGTTTTTTCCATGATTCCCGGGCTTGAAAACGCCGAATTTCTCCGCTATGGAGTCATGCACCGGGATACCTTTATGGATTCCCCCCGGCTCCTCAGCAAAAACCTTTCCCTTAAGACGGAACCGCGCCTTTTCTTCGCCGGACAGTTCACCGGAGTTGAGGGCTATACCGAATCCGCCGCAACGGGAATCCTTGCAGGAATCAATGCCGCACGCTTTGCAAAAGGCGAAGAACCCTTCGTTCTTCCGAACCTCACAATGCTGGGCGCGCTGGTGAACTATATAACCGATGAGAGCGTGGAAAACTTCCAGCCCATGGGCGCAAATATGGGACTTCTTCCACCTCTCGAAACCCGAATCCGCCATAAGGACGAACGCTATCAGGCGGTCGCCGAAAGGGCGGTTGCCGCAATGGAGGCGATTTTATGAAAATAATTCTTGATATTTACGGCGGAGATAACGCTCCCCTTGCTCCGCTCAAAGGCGCGGAACTTGCGGTAAAGGAACTTGGCGTTGAAATAATCGCCGTCGGAAACGAAGCGGAAATGAAGGAAATCTGCGAAAAGGAAAAGATTTCCACCGAGGGAATCGAATTTGCTGACGCACCCCTTGTTATGCCTGTTTGCGCGGAACCCACCTCCGCACTCAAGGAATATAAGGAAAGCAGCCTTGTAAAAGGTCTTTCCCTTCTTGCGGAAGGCGCAGGAGATGCTTATGTCGGCGCAGGTTCCACCGGAGCAATCGTTGTTGCGGCAACCCTTATCGTAAAGCGCATCAAGGGAATCAAAAGAGCGGCGCTTGCTTCCGTTCTTCCGGGTCTTGAGCACGATTATATGCTCCTTGACCTTGGCGCAAACGTTGAATGCCGCCCGGAGATGCTCAATCAGTTCGGCATGATGGGCTCCGTCTATATGCAGAGCGTTGAAGGCATTGAAAACCCCACCGTCGGTCTTATAAACATCGGCGTTGAGGAAAGCAAGGGCACCGAACTCCAGAAAACCGCCTTTGAACTTATGAAAAAAGCGGATTACAACTTCATCGGAAATGTTGAAGTGCGCGACGTTCCGGCAGGATGCTGCGACGTTGCGGTTGCGGACGGCTGGACCGGAAACATCGTGCTCAAAACCATCGAAGGACTTGGAAAAGGCTTCGGAAAAATGCTCAGAGGCATGCTCATGAAGAACATCTTCACAAAAATGTCCGCCGCTTTCCTTAAGGACGGCATCCGTTCCTTCAAAATGAAGATGGATTCCACAACAAGAGGCGGCGCACCGCTCCTTGGAATTGCAAAACCGGTCATAAAAGCCCACGGCAACAGCAACCCGGTTGCGTTCAAAAACGCAATAAAACAGGCGGCGATCTTTGTTGAAACCGATATCAACGGAACAATTTCCGCCGCACTTGAAAAAATGAAGGAGGAAAAAGCAGAATGAGCACCAGAGATCTTTCCATTCTCGAGGAAAATCTTGGATATAAATTCAAAAACAGAAAATTTCTTGAAACCGGCGTTACCCATTCCTCTTTTTCCAACGAAACAAGGGAACATGTTCCCTATAACGAGCGCCAGGAGTTCCTTGGCGATGCTGTTCTGAGCATCATCGTTTCCGATTATATTTTTGAGCATTACACAAAGCTTCCGGAGGGCGAACTCACAAAGATGCGCGCCTCCCTGGTCTGTGAAAAAAGCCTTTGCGGCTTTTCGAACGAGCTGGAACTCGGCTCCTTCCTCCGGCTCGGACACGGCGAAGAGCTTATGGGCGGAAGAGAAAGACCTTCGATCCTTGCGGATGCTTTCGAAGCGGTGCTCGCCGCGGTTTATCTTGACGGTGGAATCGAACCCGCAACGAAGATCGTGCTCAGATTCGTGAAGAAATCGCTGGAACATGTTGAAAACGCGCCTTTTAAAGATTATAAAACCCTTCTTCAGGAAATCATCCAGAAAAATCCGGAAGAAAGACTTACTTATATGCTCGTCGGCGAAAGCGGTCCCGACCATGACAAGCGTTTTGAGGTTGACGTCATGCTCAACAGCAACGTGATCGGTCACGGCATCGGCAAAAGCAAAAAATCCGCCGAGCAGATTGCCGCAAAAGAAGCATTGGAGCTGATGGGACAATGAAACACGCGAACGTTGCTTTCTTTGTTCCGATGGTCGGATGCCCCCACCGGTGCTCATTCTGCGACCAGAATTCCATAACCGGCGAAAGCGGAATCCCGACCCCGGAAGAGGTTGACAAAACCCTTAAAAAAGCTGCAAGGGAGCTTCACGGTTTTTCCGAAAAGGCGGAAATCGCCTTCTTCGGCGGAAGCTTCACCATGATTCCCCGGGAACTGATGCTCAGCCTTCTTGCTCCGGCGAAGAAATGGGTTGACCGGAAGGCTTTTTCCGGAATCCGCATCAGCACAAGACCCGACGCCATTGATGAAGAGGTGCTCGCGGTGCTCAAAGAATACGGAGTCACCTCCATTGAACTTGGCGCACAGAGCTGCAGCGACGAGGTTCTTGAAAAGAACCGCCGTGGACATAGTTTTGCGGATACCCAAAGGGCGGCGGAACTCATAAAAAGCGCCGGTTTTTCTCTTGGACTCCAGATGATGACCGGCATGCCCGGTTCAACAAAGGAACTGGACGTGCTCACCGCCGCAAGGTTTGCCGCGCTGAAACCGGAAACCATGCGTATCTATCCCGCTCTCGTGCTCAGAAACACCCTTATGGCAAAATGGTACGAGGACGGAGAATTTGTTCCCCAGAGCATTGAGGAAGCGGCAGAAACCTGCGCCGAACTCCTTAATATTTTTGAACTTTACGGAATAAAGGTAATCCGCCTCGGGCTCCATGCGGAGGAATCCCTTGAGGAAAATCTCCTTGCAGGACCATACCACCCGGCCTTCCGGGAAATCTGCGAAGGGCTTCGGTTCCGGAAAAAAATCGCGCCGATGCTCACCCGCCTTCCCAAAGGAAGCTATATCCTCAGGGTTGCGCCTTCCGAAGTTTCAAAATGCAGCGGTCAGCACCGCAGCAACGTTGAACATTGGCTCAGCCTTGGCTATGCCGTAAAGGTCACCCCGGATAAAAACCTTGCCCCGGGTGATTTTGAGGTTATGATGGCAAACATGCCTTCTCCTTGAGGAGACTCCCCTGTTAGGGGAGATGTCTGCGCAGCAGACAGAGGGGTCTGCCGTCTGCGGCTGAGCAAAAGGTGCCGCATGGCCGTATGGCCGCGGCGGATGAGGTGTTCCTGCGGTAAAACGGCGGTTTTACGGATAAACACCTCATCAGTCACCGTGGTGACAGCTTCCCCCCAAGGGGAAGCCTTTTTGTAACCTATTTGATTTTTAAAACAAGGAAGTGAAAACTTGTTTCTCAAATATCTTGAACTTTCCGGTTTCAAATCCTTTCCGGATAAGACAAAACTGAATTTCGGCAGGGGCATGACAGCAGTTGTTGGCCCTAACGGAAGCGGAAAAAGTAATATCAGCGACGCTGTGCGCTGGGTCCTTGGCGAAATGTCAACAAAGGCCCTTCGCGGAGGAAAGATGGAGGACGTTATTTTTAACGGAACCCGCCTTCGCCGTGCGCACGGTTTTGCGGAAGTCAGAATCTGCTTTGATAACACCGACCGTGCCCTTCCGCTTGATACGGACGAAGTAATCGTTTCGAGAAAATATTACCGCAACGGCGATTCCGATTACCGCATCAACGAAAAAACAAGCCGCCTTAAGGATATCAACGAGCTTTTTATGGATACCGGTCTCGGCAGGGACGGTTATTCCATCATCGGACAGGGCAAAATTTCCGAAATTGTTTCCGCAAAGCCGAACCAGCGCAGGGAAATTTTTGAGGAAGCCTCCGGAATTTCAAAATTCCGCTACCGCAAGGAGGAAGCGGAAAAAAGCCTTTCCAGAGCGGACGAAAACCTTCTTCGCCTTCGGGATAACCTTTCCGCACTTGAGGAAAGGGTCGGTCCCCTTCTTGAACAGAGCGAAAAAGCGAAAAAATTCCTTGAACTTTCCGAAGAAAAGCGCTCCCTTGAAATTTCCGTATGGATGCGCTCCCTCCGCAGACTTAAGGCACAGCTTGCGGAGCAAAGCGGAACCATCGCTGTTTTCCAGGGCGAATACGATGCCCTCGATGCGGATTATAATGATGCGGAAAACCGCATAAACGCCCTTTATGAACAGCTCCGGGATATCGACACCGCAGTTGAGGAAAAGCGCGAAAAAATAAGCGAAAACGAAGCCGCTCTCGGTGAACTCACCGCAAAAGCCGCCGTTTGCCAGAACGATATTGAACATAACAATTCCGAAATTTCCCGCATTGACGAGGAAATCGCCTCCCTCTCCTCCGATTCTTCCGAAGGGGATTCCGCCATCGAGCTCCGCAAAAAGGAGCTTGAGGAAAAAGAAGCGGAGGCGAAAAAACTTTCCGAAAAGGAAGGTCTCCTCAAAAAACAGGGCGAGGAAATTTCCACGGAAAAAGCCGCCGCAAACGGCGAAAAATCCGCCATCGAAGCAAAAGTTTCCGAAACGGAAACGGAACTCGGGCACATAAGCGTTGTTCTTGCCACCGCAAGGAACGATAAGGCGCAGTATTCCGAGCGCCTTGAACAGCTTTCCCTTTCCGCAAGCCAGAAACTTTCCCTCATCGACGGTTACAAAACCGAGCTCATTGAGGTCAACGACCTCCTTGAGGAGATCGAGGACAAGACCGAAAGCATCAACAACTCCAAAGCCGGCATGATGATGAAGCGGGATCTTCGCAAAAAGCAGCTTGCCGAAATGGACGAAAAACGCAGCAAAATCCGCCGGGATGCGGATTCCTTCACCCAGAAGGCGAAGCTCCTCCAGGACCTTGAGCGGAACATGGAAGGCTTCGGTCAGAGCGTAAAATACGTTCTCGACCGTGGCGCGGCAGGTTCCCTTCGCGGAATCCTCGAACCGGTTTCGAAGATTCTTTCCGTGGATGCGAAATATTCCCTTGCGGTGGAAACCGCCGTCGGCGCCGCGCTCCAGAATATCGTTGTCACCGACGAGGACGCGGCAAAAAAAGCCATCCGCATGCTCAAGGAACAGGGACGCGGAAGGGTTACTTTCCTTCCCCTCACCTCCGTTAAAGGAAACCGCCTTGAGGAACGGGGACTTTCCGACTGCGAAGGTTTTATCGGAATCGGATGCGACCTTGTTAAAAACGACCCGAAATACGACGGAATCGTAAAATCCGTCCTCGGAAGAATCGTTGTTGCGGAGGATCTTGACTGCGCCGTTGCCATCGCAAAAAAATACGGTTATAAATTCAGAATCGTCACCCTTGACGGACAGCTTGTCAACGCAGGCGGTTCCCTCACCGGCGGTTCCAGCGTAAAATCCGCGGGTATTCTTTCCCGCAAGCAGGAAATTGAGGAACTCCTCAAAAAAGCCGCCGCCGCGGAAAAACTCCTTTCCGACGGCGAAGGCGATTATAACAAACTCCGGGAAGAAATTTCCGCCATGGAAGCGGATTCTCTTGCAACCGAAAGCGAACTTCGGACCCTTTCCGAAGATAAAATCCGCGCGGAGGGCGAAAAGAAGCGCCTTCTTATGCAGATTTCCGATGCAGAAGCCGCAGGCACCGAAGCGGAAACCCAGCGCGGCATCTTTGAAAAAGCCATTGCCGAAGCGGAAAACCGCATCGGCGAATACGAAGCGCTCCTTTCCGAAAGAACCAAGCGGAAGAACAATCTTCTTGCGGAAATTTCCGCCGCGGACGAAAAAATCGCCGCCATTACCGAAAAGGAAAGCGCAAACCTTTCCGAAATTTCCGCAATCGCCCTTTCCTCCGCAATCGTCCTCAAGGATATGGAGGCCATCGAAAACGCCATTGCCCAGCTTCTTGAAAACAGAGGACAGCGGGAGGAAAAAATCGCCTCCCTCAACGAGCGCAAGGCTCTTGTTGCGGATAAAAACGCCGCATTTTCCGACGAAATCAAGGGAATCGAGGACGAAAAACTCCGCCTTTCGAACCTTTCCGAAGAAAGCAGAACCGAAATCACCGCTCTTTTTGCCCAGCGGCAGGATTTTGAAAAGAACGCCACCGATGAGCGCACCGCACAGAAAAATATCGTAAGCCGCCGGGAGGAAGCTTCGGTAAAACTCGTAAAAGCGCGCACCCGCCTTGATGAAATGCAGGTGGATTACGACAGAATCATCGGTCAGCTCTGGGACGAATACGAAATGACCTATTCCCGCGCGGAGGAAGTTGCGGAGGAAATCACCGAACCGCAGAAGGCCCAGCGCCGGCTCAGTGAACTGCGCAGCAAGATAAAGGCTCTCGGCAACGTCAACCTTTCCGCCATCGAGGAATTTAAGGAAGTTTCCGAGCGTTATGAATTTATGAAAACCCAGATCGAGGATGCGGAAAAATCCCGCGACGAACTGCGCTCGCTTATCCGCAACCTTATGGGACAGATGAGGACAATCTTCCTCGACCGCTTCACCCAGATTTCCGGCAACTTCACCGTTGTTTTCAAGGAACTTTTCGGCGGCGGCGAAGCAAAGCTTTTCCTCACCGACCCGGATAACGTTCTTGAATCCGGAATCGAGATAACCGTTCAGCCTCCGGGCAAAATCATCAACAACCTTGCTTCCCTTTCCGGCGGCGAGCAGACTTTTGTTGCAATTGCCATTTATTTCGCGATCCTCAAAGTCCGTCCCGCTCCCTTCTGCATCCTCGACGAAATCGAGGCGGCTCTTGACGAAGCGAACGTTGACCGCTATGCGGATTATCTCCTCCGCCTTACCGAAAACACCCAGTTCATTGCAATCACTCACCGCCGCGGAACCATGGAACATGCGGACAGGCTTTATGGCGTAACAATGCAGGAAGAGGGCGTTTCGAAGCTTCTTGAACTTACCCTTGCGGAAGTTGAAAATATTGAAAAATAAGTATATTTTGTATTAAAAAGGGAAAACTTAAAGCAAAGGCCTCTCCTTGAGGAGAGGCTCCGCCGAAGGCGGTGGTGAGGTGTTAAATTTGCTTTTGGGAAGCAATTGCACCTCATCCGTCATTTCCTTCGGAAATGCCACCTTCCCCTCAAGGGGAAAGCTTTAAACGAAAGGCGGTTTTCCCTTTGAATATACTTATAATCGACGATCTTTTTGTTCCGGAGGGGGCAAAGGCGGATTCCGCAGGAAAGGTTCTTTTCTGCCGTGCGGCGGAGGAAAACCGAAGGCGGAGGATTTTTCTTGCGAAGGAATTCCGGCGCCTTGGGGCAAACGTGCTCCTTTTGCGGATGGAACTTTGTTCCCCGGAGGGGAATCTTTCCTTCAATCTCCGGGAGAGCGAAGGGATAAGCCAGCTTTTTATCCGGATTCCCGCCTCCGGAAAGCGGAGCTTTCTCCGGCTTCGGGAACTTTTTCAGTTTTCCGCGGCGGTTTTTGAAAATTCGCCCGGGCTTTCCGGGATTTTTTCGCCGGATATTGTTGTTGCCGGCGGGATTCTTCCTGCTTCCGTTTCTGCTGCGGCAAGGCTTTCGGAATTTTCGAACGCCGTGCTCATAACGGAGCTTTCCTCCTTTCCGAAGGAGACTTTGGGTGCTCTGGGGCTTTCCGGAAGGTTCAGCCCTGTGCTCAGGTTCCTTGAAAAATCCGCTGAAAAGGCTTTTTTGAAAAGCCATGCGGTGCTCGGAACTTTTCCGAAGGCGGCGAAGAAATTTCCCGGTGCTCATAACCTTTATCCGGTGGTTCTGCCGCCGGTTTTCCAAACGGAAAAACTGCCGGAAGGGGGCTTTTCTTCAAGAGAAATGCTTTCATCCTTCCGGGAGGGAAAAACCTTTGTGCTCGTTTTTTGCGGCGAACCGGAGGACGGATGCTCAATCGAGGAACTGATCCTTTCCGCCGGAACTTTCGGCGATAAATTTGCCCTTGTTTTTCCTGTTGACGGACGAAAAAAGCCTTATTTCAAGCGGTTTGTTTCGGAAAGAGGCATCACCAACGTTTTCTTTCCGGAGGGCATTCCAAAGGACGAACTGCCCTTTGTTCTTTCGGAAGCGGACGGGATTTTTGCCGCCGAATCCGACCTTGGAAAAGGATTTTTTCCGGAGCAGGAAAGCTTTTGGATGGCGCTCGGTGCTCAAAAACCGGTTGTTGCCGCTTCTGAGCATTGGGCGGATTTTTTCCGAAAGGCGGGCGGCGTTATAATCACAAAACCCCGCCGGAGGGACAGCATAACCCTCGGCATAAAAACACTTCTCGGCATGAGCGAAACGGACAGAGAGACCCTCGGCCGATCGAACCGGGATTTTTTCGAAAAAAATTCCCCGGAAAATTTTGCGAAGGACTGCTTTTCGCTTTTCGACAATTTTGTTAACCAGAAGGAGATCAAAAAATGATCCTTGTAATCGACATCGGGAACACGACAATGGAATTCGGACTTTATGAAGGGGACGAACTCACCGGGGTTTTTCGCCTTGGTTCAAAGCGGGATATAACCTCCGACGAGGTGGGGCTTTTTGCAACCCAGTTTTTTGAATACCGGAAGCTTTCGGTTTCGGAGGTTTCGGATGTTGTCATAAGCTCCGTTGTGCCCCAGCTCAACTATTCCGTCTGCAGCGCAGTGCGAAAATATTTCGGAAAAGAGCCCCTTGTCATCGGCGAAAATCTTTTCTGCAATATGCCGAACCTTTACGAAAATCCGAAGGAGGTCGGCGCAGACAGGCTTGTTGATTCCTATGCCGCCTTCCGGAAATACGGCGGTCCGCTGATAATCGTCGATTTCGGCACCGCGACCACCTGCGAGGCGGTTTCCGGAAAAGGCGAATACCTCGGCGGAATCATCTATCCCGGCATCAAAACTTCCATGGACGCCCTTTATGAAAAGGCGGCGAAGCTCCCGAAAATCGAGATCCTCAAGCCGGATTTTGCCCTTGGGAAGAACACCGTTTCCTCCATGCAAAGCGGCGCTTATTACGGATATCTCGGCGCCATCGATATGATGGTCAGAAACCTTAAGGCGGTCATCGGCGGCAACGCAAAGGTTGTTGCAACCGGCGGTTTTGCCCGGCTTTTTGCCGAAGAGGAGCTTTTTGATTATATCGACCAGCGCCTGCCCCTTGAGGGAATCAAAATGGTTTACGAAGATTCGAAAAAATGATATAAAAATAACCTCCGGGAAACCGGAGGTTTTTTTAATGTATTTATAAAATAAGGCGGACGTTTTAAGTTGAAAGTGGAAAGTGGAAAGTTGAAAGCTGAAAGCTGAAAATATAGGTACGGATATTATCCTCATGAAAAACCTTCTCGGAGGAGGAGGGGGACCATCGAAGATGGTGGAGGAGGGATTATCCCTGACAGGTTGCGATGGTTCCGCAAAATCTGATGTTTTCATTTGATATGTACCCCCATTTCTTTGACGGCGCAAAGAAACGGCGGTACCCGTCAAAGAAACGCTTTCCAACCCCTGCAGTTTGCTCCCGCAAACGCTGTCCCCTTCATAAGGGGACTAAAACGCTCCACCAATAGAACGGCGGTTCCGATTCCCGACCGCCATCGTTCAGGCCGACGGCGGTTTTCATTCTCCATCTGCCGCCCGGC
>JAFQBT010000129.1 GCA_017399625.1 Oscillospiraceae bacterium | reverse complement strand
TATAAATTATAATACAAATCTATATTCTTCTGTCATAACGCACTTAATTCATTAAGGCTGAATTATTTGCCTGCCATCTGTTTGGCAACTTCGTCTGCGAAGTTTTCCTGTTTTTTCTCAATGCCTTCGCCTTTTTCCATGCGAACGAATTCAGCAACTTTGATGGTGCCGCCGAGTTCTTTTGCAACTTTTTCGGTGTAGCCTTTGATATCAAAATCAGGGTCTTTTACGAATTCCTGGTTCATGAGGCAGTTTTCTTTATAGAATTTGCCGATTCTGCCGTCAACCATTTTTTCTTTAACTGCGTCGGGTTTGTTTGCAAGTTTTTCATCATTGCTGATCTGAGCAAAGAGGATTTCTTTCTCATGAGCAATAACTTCTGCGGGAACGCAGTGCTCGCAGATGTAAGAGGGGTTTGCTGCAGCGATCTGCATTGCAACGTCTTTGCCGTATTCTGCAAAGCCTTCTTTATCTGCTACATCGGTGGTGAATTTTACCATAACGCCGATGGTGCCGCCGCCGTGAACATAAGTTGCTACATCGCCTTCATAACGGACGAAGCGGCGAACTTTGAGGTTTTCACGGATTTTGAGCTGTCTGTCCTGAAGATGTTCGTTAACGGTTCTGCCGTCAACAACACATGCGAGGAGAGCTTCAACGTCTGCAGGATCGTTGTCGATAACAGCCTGTCCTGCAAGTTTTACGAATTCACGGAAATCTTCGTTTTTGGAAACGAAGTCGGTTTCGGAGTTAACTTCGATTGCAACGGAAACTTTCTTTTCTGCATCGGTGAATGCGAGAACAAGACCTTCAGCAGCGATTCTGCCGGATTTTTTTGCAACGGATGCAAGGCCTTTTTCACGAAGGAATTCAACTGCTTTTTCCATGTCGCCATCGGTTTCGATGAGAGCTTTTTTGCAGTCGAGCATTCCGCATTCGGTCATTTCGCGGAGAGTTTTAACGTCTTGAGCGGTAAAGGGCATATTATTCTGCCTCCTCTTCAGATTCTTCAGGAAGATTCTGTTCACCCTGTCTGCCTTCAATGATAGCGTCAGCGATGGTGCCTGCGATGAGTTTTACAGCGCGGATAGCGTCATCGTTGCCGGGGATAACATAGTCGACATCGTCGGGGTCGCAGTTAGTGTCAACAATAGCTACGATCGGAATACCGAGTCTTTTTGCTTCAGCAACAGCGATTTTCTCTTTTCTGGAGTCAACGATGAAAAGAGCGCCGGGGAGCTCGGTCATATCTTCAATACCACCAAGGAATTTTTCAAGTTTCTCGATTTCGAGAGTGAGCTTGGTTGCTTCTTTTTTGGTAAGACGCTCGAAAGTGCCGTCTTCTTCCATTTTGCGGAGCTGCTGAAGACGAGCAATTCTTCTTCTGATGGTTTTGAAGTTAGTGAGCATACCGCCGAGCCAGCGAGCGTTTACAAAATAAGCGCCTGCTCTTTCAGCTTCTTCACGAACGGAATCAGCTGCCTGTTTTTTGGTGCCGACGAAAAGAACGGATTTGCCTTCTGCGGAAACTTCGTTAATGAAGGAATATGCTTCCTCGATTTTTTTAACGGTTTTCTGAAGGTCGATGATGTAGATTCCGTTTCTTTCGGTGAAGATATACGGAGCCATTTTGGGGTTCCAGCGGCGGGTCTGGTGACCAAAGTGTACACCAGCTTCAAGCAGCTGTTTCATAGATACTACGGACATTGTTTTTTCCTCCTTGTTATTACCTCCACCCCAGTCATTTCCCGGCAGCAACCGGGTTCTTTCCCGGTCAACGACCGACGGGATTGTGGGGTGTGTGTGCTTTATAAGAAGACGCACTTATAGATTTACAGTCTTCCAGCCATTAGATTATAACACTTAATGCAATTTATTGCAACCGTTTTTGCCATTTAATAAAAGAAAAAATTAAAAAATTTTTGTATAAAATTTTCCTTTTTGTTGTGTAATCTGCCACTTTGTTCGGTCTTTACAAAAACTATGTCCTTTCCGATGGTTTCGATTTTATCCCAGGGAATCGAAATCTCCTCTTCCCTCTTCGGAAAACCGAAAAATCCGGGCTTGCCTTTTATGATAATTGCAACGGCTTTCCGGCTTTCGGTATCCATAAGAATGTCATCCGCAAGGCCGAAACTTGTTCCGTCAAGGGTGTTCACAACTTCTTTTTCGCAAAGTTCGCCGACAGTGATGAGCATAAAAATCATTCCCCTTTCCGGGAATATATATGCACATTTTCTGTATTTCTGCACGTCCGTGCTCAAAATTTTCCATAAAATTCATTCCGTGCTCAAATGAATATTCCCGTGCTCAAAAGTCAAACATTAACCTTGCAAAAACAATTTGAACGGGGAATTTTTCAATGTATTACGGTAAAGTTGAAATCTGCGGAATCAACACCGCAAAACTTCCGGTGCTCAAAGAATCGGAAAAAACCGAGCTTTTGAAACTTGCAAAAAACGGTGACAAAAGCGCCCGGGAAAAGATGATAAACGGAAATCTTCGGCTTGTTTTAAGCGTTGTTCAGAAGTTTTCCGGACGGAGCGAACCTCCGGACGATCTTTTTCAGGTGGGCTGCATCGGGCTTATAAAGGCAATTGATAATTTTGACCCTGACCTTGACGTAAAATTTTCGACCTATGGGGTTCCGATGATAATCGGCGAGATAAGGCGGTTTCTGCGCGATTCGAACTCCGTCCGGGTAAGCCGTTCCATCCGCGATACCGCTTACCGGGCAATGCAGGTGAAGGAGGAATTCATCAATGAGCACGGGCGTGAACCGAAGGTTGATGAAATCGCAGAAATCATGGATATTCCGAAAAGCAAGGTTGTTGTTGCGCTGGAGGCAATTGTTGAACCGGTTTCCCTTTATGACCCGGTCTATTCCGATTCCGGCGACACGATTTTCATCATGGATCAGCTCAGCGATAAAAATTCCGACGCCGGGTGGCTTGAGGAAATTGCGCTTAAGGAAGCCATAAAAGTGCTTTCGCCGAGGGAAAAGCATATCCTCGCAATGCGCTTTTTTGACGGCAGAACCCAGATGGACGTCGCTTCGCAAATCGGCATCAGTCAGGCACAGGTTTCGCGGCTTGAAAAAGGCGCGCTTCAAAAAATCAAAAAACAGCTTTGATATTCCGCCGGGATGTGGTAAAATGGTTTTATCAATTTCCCGGCGGTGATTTTATGAAAAAACTTCTTATAACCGGTTTCGAGCCTTTCGGCGGCGAAAAAATCAATCCTTCCTGGGAGGCGGTAAAGCTCCTTCCGGATGAAATCGGCGATTTTGTGCTCATAAAAGCGGAGATTCCGGTGGTTTTCGGAAAAGCGGCGGAATCGGTGCTCAGAATCGCGGAGGAACTTAATCCGGACGCAATAATCTGCGTTGGTCAGGCCGGCGGAAGGAATTCCGTAACTCCCGAAATGGTGACAGTCAACCTTCGTTTTGCTTCGATTCCGGATAACGAAGGAAATCAGCCGAAGGATGAAGCCTGCATCTCCGACGGCGAAAACGCCTTTTTTGCGACTCTTCCGGTGCGGAAAATGGCGGAGGCTGTTTCCGAAAGCAAAATCCCCTGCTCCGTTTCATATTCCGCAGGAACTTTCGTCTGCAACGACCTTATTTATCACGTTCTGGAACATTATAAGGGAACGGAAACGAAAGCATGTTTCATCCACGTTCCGTTCATTCCGGAACAGACGGAAGACAAACCGAGCATGGAACTCGGAACCATTGCAAAGGCGCTTGAAATTGCAATCGAAGCGATATAAAAAAAATCCCGCCTTCCGGCGGGATTTTTTATGTATCAGTTATTTGCTCGTTACGATATAAGGCTGGATAGCTCCGGCGACTTTATAAATGGGCATTGTCTGGAGCATTACTTTTCCGGGTCCGGTGATAACGGTATCAACAAGACCTTCGCCGCCGAAAAGGGCGTTTTTAACGCTTCCGACCATGCGTACATCCATTTTACAGGTGGGGTCCATCATTGCGACAACGCCGGTATCGCAGACAATTTCTTCGCCGGGAGCAAGGTTATATTCCTTGCAGTAACCGTCGATTTCAAAGAAAGCAAGACCGGGACCGGTCACTTTCTGCATAATAAAGCCTTCGCCGCCGAAAAGACCCGCTCCGACTTTCTTTCTGAAGAAAATCTCAAGTTTTGTGCCTTCGGTTGCACAAAGGAATGCGCGCTTCTGGCAGATTACGCTTTCGCCGGGACCGAGCTGGCGGGAAACGATTCTTCCCGGAAAAGAGGAAGTGAATGCAATTTCGCCTGCGCCGTTTGCGCGGTAGTGGTTGAGGAAAAGGCTTTCGCCGGAGAACATTCTTCCGATGCTTCCGCCAAGACCGCCGTCGGCTTTGACGTCGGTTGCAATGGGACCTTTCATCCATGTTCTTCCGCCGGATTCGCTTACAAGACCTTCGCCTGCTTCAAGCTGGATTACCAATGCGGGAAGAGAGCCTCCTTCTATTTCATAACGCATAAAAACGCCTCCTTTTTTTAATTTTCAACTAAAGTTTACCATTATCGGGGCATATATACAAGAAAACTTTTTGTGAACATTTATAAAAAACTCCGGCAGATTTCCGCCGGAGCTTTTATCTTTTTTATTCAACTTCAAGTGTCATAAGGATATGCGGGATTCCGTCTTCGAGAAATTCCTCCGAAACCTGCCTGAAACCCACGTTTTCATAGAATTTTCTTGCATAGACCTGGGCTTCGATAGTGATTTTATCCGCGCCGAATTTTTCCTTCGCAACGCGGATTCCCTCTTTCAGCACGACGGTTCCGAATCCTTTTCTGCGCCTTGCGGAAATAACTCTTCCCACCGCAGCATCATCAAAGGAAACGCCTTTATCCAGCACCCGGAGATAGGCGGCAATGCCCTCCTCATCCCGAAGCCAGACATGGTATGCGTTCTGGTCCTTATCGTCGATTTCCGGATAGGGGCATTCCTGCTCCACAACAAAAACGTTGACCCGGAGTTTTAAAATATCGTAAAGCTCGTTTACTGTGAGCTCATCGAATTTTTTGATTATCAGTTCCATTTATTCTTCACTTTCCGCGGCGGCTTCAAGCTTTTCAACAACAGCGGTATCGACCCTCATTCCGTCAACAGTTTCAACGGTAAAGCGGTAGCCGCTGTTTTCGAAGGTATCACCCACTTCCGGAACTTTGTTGAGTTCGTCCATGATCCAGCCGCTGAGGGTTGCATAGGGAACTTCCTCAATATCCATTTCGAGTTCCTCAAAAAGTTCTTCCGGGTCCATGCTTCCGGAAACAGTATAAACTCCCTTGCTTTCGCTCATATCCTCTTCGATTTCGTCGTGTTCGTCCCAGATTTCGCCGACCAGTTCCTCGAGGATATCCTCCATGGTAACAATGCCGAAGGTGCCGCCGTATTCATCGGTGACAACCGCCATGTGGCATTTGCTCTTCTGAAGAAGCTTGAGGAGTGCTCCGAGTTTTATGGTCTTCGGAACGAAAATCGGCTTTGTGAGCATGGTATCGGCGATGTTATCCATATCATAGTTGTTATAAAAATCGGTGCGGTGGATGATTCCGATGATGTTGTCGATGCTGTCAACATATACCGGCAGACGGGAATATCCGGTTTCGACAAAAACTTCCGCAACCTCTTCCTTGGTCCAGTTCTTTTCAACCGCTTCGATATCAACACGGGGAGTTGCAATATCCGCGGCGTCGTTTTCGTTGAGTTCCATTGCGTTGCGGATAAGCTCGCCTTCCTGTTCTCCGATTCCGCCGCTGCTTTCAACTTCATCGACCATGGAAAGGAGTTCTTCCTCGGTAACAGCCTGTTCCCCGCTGCTTTTTACAACAAGGGAAACAAGCTTTTTCCAGAGGGAGAAAATAAAGTTGATGGGGGTAAGAATCACCGCAAGGAAATTGATAATGGGAGCGGAAAATCTTGCAAAGGCTTCGGGAGATTCTTTCGCAATACTTTTCGGTGTGATTTCACCGAAGATAAGAACAACAACGGTGATTACTGCGGTGGAAACCGTTGCGCCGATATCCCCGCCGACGAGTTTAATAAAGAAAACGGTCGCAATTGAAGAAAGGGCGATATTTACAATATTGTTGCCAACAAGGATAGTTGTGAGAAGGCGGTTATAATCCTCAAGAAGGCGGAGAATAAGTTTTGCGCCTTTATCTTCCCTTTCCGCCGCAATTTTAAGTTTTGTAATATTAAGACTGTTGAAAGCGGTTTCCGTTGCGGAAAAATAAGCCGACATCATTACAAGAACGCCCATGGCGATTATTGTTCCGATATTGTTCATCTGTTAATTGATACAACCTTTCGAAAAATTTATATTTAACGCAAAAAAGCACAGCCCGAGGCGGTTTTGCCCAGGCTATGCTCCGAAAATCAATTTATTAAAATACTTCGTGTGTCTGCGTCGTCCATTTTTTGACCTTTCAAAAATGTAATGATGATATTATACACAAGTATATGGTAATTGTCAACAGCAATAATTATCCGACGATGATTCCGCCGCCGAGGAGTTTATCTCCGTCATAAATTACCGCGGACTGTCCGGGAGTTACCGCCCTTTGGGGTTCTTCAAAAAGAATAAGCGCCCGGTCGTCATACATATATGTGCTTGCAAGAGCCGGAGCGGGATTATGGGCATAGCGGATCTTGCAGCTTACCGCAATGGGAAAATCCGGCGCACCGTTTATCCAGTGGAAATCCTTCACGATAAGGCGCTTTTTGAAAAGACTTTCGTTATCAACAAGAATAACTTCGTTTGCGTCCGGATCAATTTTTCCTACATAAAGCGGAGCAGGAAGAGAAAGCCCGAGTCCTTTTCTCTGGCCGATGGTATAGCGGCAGATTCCCTTATGCTCGCCAAGGCATTTTCCGCTTTCGTCAACAAATTTTCCGTGCGGCATTTCGCCGATGACCCGCTCGATATATCCCTGGGTGTCGCCGTCGGGAATAAAGCAGATATCCTGGGAATCCGCTTTATGGGCAACGGGGATTCCGGCTTTTTCGGCAATTGCGCGGATTT
This sequence comes from Oscillospiraceae bacterium, assembly GCA_017399625.1. GTDB lineage: Bacteria > Bacillota > Clostridia > Oscillospirales > Ruminococcaceae > UMGS1668. The sequence continues at coordinate 11,070 of JAFQBT010000129.1, read as the reverse complement.
CATCCTTGGATAAATCCGCCAGCGGAAAGCGAAGATGAGGAATGAGCTCCTTATCGATGTTATACATCATATAGCTCTGGTCTTTTGCAAGGTTCTTTGCCCGGAAGATGTTTTCTCCGTCGGTCCCTGCATAATGACCGGTGGAAATAAGGTCATAACCCAGTTCCTGCGCTTTTTCAAAAAACGCAGGGAATTTTATGAATTTGTTGCATCTTACGCAGGGGTTCGGGGTTCTTCCCTTTTTATATTCTTCGGTGAAATTATCAAGGACTTCCTTTTTGAAAATCTCCCGGAAATCGAAGATATAATGCGGGATTCCAAGATGCTCCGCAACGGCTTTTGCATCCTTTGCCCCATCCCATTCATCGAACATCCGGAAGGTCGCTCCGGCGACTTCGTAACCCTGTTCCTTAAGAAGATATGCCGCGGCTGCACTGTCAACTCCGCCGCTGAGCCCCACCATCACTTTCATTGGAGCATCCATGAAAGAGCAAAGGCGAATGAAGGGATTATCATTGCGATTATGAGAATGATAACCATGATTCTTACAAAAAGGCTGTGTTTCATTTTTTATCCTCCGATTTTATTCAAGAATTCCGAATGCATTGAGCGGGAAAAGAACCAGAAGCGCTTTTCCTTTTATTTTATCCTTATGGATATAGGGGTTCTCCCAGAATCTTGCATCAAGGGAACCTCCGCGGTTATCTCCGACGAAGAAATAGCAATCTTCCGGAACCTCGAAGGTACCTGCGAAGGTTGATTTGCTGCTGACGTAAGGTTCACGATAGCGTTCGCCGTTGATAAAAACTTTTCCGGTGCCGTCGAATTCGATTTTATCTCCGGGAAGACCGATGCAGCGCTTTATCAGCACAACGCCCAGCTCGTCGCTGTCAAAAACAACGATATCGCCGCGCTCGATGTTATCTCTTCCGAAGGAACGGACTGTTACGACCTGGGCTCCGGTGGGGATTGTTGTTTCCATGGAACCGGTGGGAACGCTTGCCATGAAGCAGAAGGTCTGGAAAACAAGAAGCGGAATAAAGCAATAAAACAAAAGAGTTTTTCCCCAGTCAAAAAGCTCCTCTTTAAGAGTTTTTTTCGGTTTTTTATTTTCTTCGGGAGAGGGATTTTCGGTTTTCTGTTCTTCCGAAACGGCATTTTCAAAAATAAGTTCTTCCATATATCCTCCGTAAACGGTCTGGTTCAAAATTTCATTAATAATTTATTATAGCAAGAATCCAGGTTTTTATCAATATCAAAGGGCTAAATTTAACAATTCGGACAATAATAAAAGCAGGAAAAGGAGGCGGAAAGATGTTTGTTGTCTTTTTCAGGACGCTGATTATTTATTTTGTGATAATAGTATGCCTTCGGATTATGGGAAAACGCCAGCTTGGGGAGCTTCAGCCTTCGGAATTTGTTATTGCGATACTTATTTCCAACATCGCAACCCTTTCCATCGAGGATACGGATATTCCGCTTATCGGCGCGGTGGTTCCGATTATCACCCTTATGAGCGCGGAGGTAATTCTTTCGTTCATAACCCTTAAAAGCGGAAAGGCGCAGGTTCTGGTCAGCGGAAACCCGGTTGTAATAATCCGGAACGGAAAAATCGACCAGAAAAGCATGCGGGATCTTCGGTTTTCCATAGAGGATCTTATGAGCCAGCTTCGGATAAACGGGATTTTTGATATCCGGGATGCGGCATGGGCGATCGTTGAAACAAACGGCCAGCTTACGGTTTATCCGAAGTTCGAAGCCCAGCCCATAACTCCAAAGGCCATTGCTGAACCGGAAAGCGGAAGCGACACTCCGCCGATGGTGCTCATAAGCGACGGAGTGCTGTGCTCAAAAGCCCTTTCCGCCTGCAACCTTACAAAAAAATGGTACGAGGGCGTGCTCAAAAGCGAAAATCTTTCCGAAAAGGAGATTTTTCTGATGACCTGCGACCCTTCCGCAAGATATTATATTGTAAAAAAGGAGGGATGAGATGAAAAGGGTTGTTTTTGCATCGGTGCTCATGCTCATTCTTCTTGCGTTCAACATTTTCTGCCTTTTCACCATCGGAAAAATAAAGAACGAAGCGACGGAAAAACTGGATTCCCTTTATGAGGTGGCTGCATCCGGAAACAGCGGAAAAATCGCGGAGGAATGCGAAAAATTCACCGGATACTGGCTTTCCGAGCACCACGTTCTCTGCCTTATTGTGCGGCACGACCTGCTTGACCAGGTTACCATAGCCGTTTCCCGATTCGTTCCCCTTGCGGAATACGGTGAAACCGGCGAGCTTTCGGCGGAAATTTTGCGGAGCAAAATCCTCATCGAAGAAATCTGGGATTCCGAAAGACCCCTTCTGCGGAATATTTTCTGAAATAAAAAAACCTCCCCTATCAGGGGAGGCGGATTTTGACGAAGGCAAAAGACGGAAGGGTGGTTATGTTTACCGCATTGTAAATCTGAACAATGCAGGTGCGTAACCGGGGGATTCTGTTGAAATCACCGGCTGAATCTGATCGGATGGAATTACAATCCCTCAGTCAGCTTCGCTGACAGCTTATACACCCTTTTGTCGTCTTCGACGACATTTCCCCTGGTAGGGGAATCTTCTTTGCACAAGGGAGCCTTAATTAATCGGCAGAGATTCAATAATTCCCGTGGCTTTTTTCGTTATTTTTACGGAATTACCGTAATTTTAATGCTTTCCTTTGCGGCGCCGAGGGATTCTTCGGTATCCGGGTCGAATCCTTCAAAAAACGCGTCTGCATCGTGGGTTCCGATTTCCGGAATCACCGCGAGGATATCCTCGTTTATGTGCTGGTTGGGTTTTATATAACCGGTTTCATAAACAACCCTGCCGTCTGGCATAACAATTTTTACCTTTATAAGGCAGGTATTCTTTCCGGAGTTTTCGATTTTGAAATCGCCTTTTCCGTCCTCATATCCAACGGTGATTTCGCCGGCGATTTTATAGGAAAGTTTTCCGGCGGGGTTCTTTTCGCCGTCATAATAATTTCCGTCGAGCATTCCGCCGAGAGCCGCATGGTCGGAGGTTATCCAGGGATATTCATCCTCTTTTTCCGCCGGTTCACCGCCGAAAAGGAAAAATCCGGCAACGGCAAAAGCGGCAATAAGAATTATCAGAATAAGCGAAGCTCCAAAAGTTTTCATGTTGTTTTCTCGGTTATATGTCAAAAAATCCCCTCCCGGATGCATATACTTTATATAGTATAACAGATATTCCAAGTTTTTCAATATTTTTTCGTATTTCTTTTATATTGAAGATTGCCAAAAGATGTGATAGAATAATGTTATTAATATACACAAGTTCCGTTTTTGGAAACAAAAGGCTTTGTGGAAATTAACAAAATACCATACATAAAACAGGGGGAAATTTTTATGAGCGAACTCATCGGCGCAGCTCTTATCGGCCAGTCCGGCGGTCCGACTGCCGTAATCAACTCCAGCGCATACGGCGTCATTAAAACCGCACTGGGCAAAAAATGCATCACAAAGGTACTTGCGGCACAGCACGGAATCCGCGGTATTCTTGACGACAATATCATCGATATGGGAAAAGAGGATGCCGAAACCCTTGAACTCATGCTCACAACCCCCGCTTCCCTTATCCGAAGCTGCCGTTACAAACTCAAGGATTATCGCGAGGACGACACCGACTATAAACGCATCCTCGAAATCTTCAAAAAATACGATATCCGCTATTTCTTCTATAACGGCGGCAACGACAGTATGGATACCTGCAACAAGATTTCCGAATATATGGCGACCCAGGATTATGAATGCCGCATCATCGGCGTTCCGAAGACCATCGACAACGACCTTGTCGGAACGGACCATTGCCCCGGTTTCGGTTCTTCCGCAAAATATATCGCCCTTTCCGTTGCGGAAGTTATCAAGGACGTTCACGTTTATGACCGCGACGCCATCGTTGTAATCGAGGTTATGGGACGCCACGCAGGATGGCTTGCGGGTGCCGCCGCTCTTTCCAAAATCTGCTGCGAAGGTCCCGCTTTCGTCTATCTTCCGGAAGTTCCTTTCGATATGGATCAGTTCTTCAAGGATCTTGACGAATTCCATAAACACCACAAACGAATCGTTCTCGTCTTCTCCGAAGGCATCAAGGACAAACACGGAAAATTCATCAGCGAATACGGAATCAACGACCTTAACATCATTGATGAGTTCGGTCATTCCCAGCTGGGCGGTCTTGCGGCAACAATGTCCAATATAATCCGCGCAAAAACCGGTTCCAAAGTCCGCGGAATCGAACTTTCCCTTCTCCAGAGATGCGCAAGCCACGCAGGTTCCAGAACCGACCGCGACGAAGCAGCAATGGCCGGTGCTTTTGCTGTTGAAGCCGCCGTTTCCGGCGAAACCGGAAAAATGGTCGGCTTCCGCCGGGATACAAAATATGGAATTTATAAATGCACCCCCATTCTTGTTGACCTTAAAGACGTTGCGAACGCCGAAAAATGTGTTCCGCGCGAATGGATCAACGAGGAAGGCAACAACGTCACCGATGAATTCATCGAATACGTTGTTCCGCTTATCCAGGGCGAAATCGAAACTCCCTATGAGCACGGAATGCCCAAATACGCAAGGCTCAAACGCATCCCCGCAGAACCCGTTAACGAATAAGTTAATATACAGCAAGAACCTCCTGCAGAAATCTGCGGGAGGTTCTTTTTTATGTTTCCTTATATAAAAGCGCGGATTCGATTTCCGAAAAGCCGTTTTTAAGATAAAATTTATGTGAAGGAAAATCCCTCTGGGTTCCGAGGATGAGCGAATCACAGCCAAGCTTTTTTGCCTCTTCAGCAATAAGTTTCATAAATTCGCTTCCGAAGCCTTTTTCCTGCTCCTCCGCCGTAATGCAGAAATCCTCGATTCGCAGGAAAGGCGCACCAATTGAAGGAACAACCATACACAGAGTTGCGCCGATTATTTTTCCGTTTTCCACCGCGGCAAAACATTGCTTTGTTTTTGAACCGAGGTAATCGGAAATATATTTTTCAACGGATGATTTTTCATAAACCTCGTTCCAGGGTTCTGCGCCGTAGGCGGAAATATATACATCGGCGCAAAAGGGGATTTCGATTTTTGCGGGTATTCTTATTTCCATAATACACCTCTTTTTAAAAACGGCGGGAGCAGTTCCTTATGGTTGTCCGGTTACATTTTAATCCGTTCCGTTTGTCCAATCCATTATGCACAAAGCAAGACCGGCAATAAACAAAACAGGACCGCCGTACAGCAAAATATAGTTTTCTCCGATTTTTGCGATATCCGGTGCAGCAAAGAGAATCTGATGCGCCAGATATTCTGTACATCCGGCTATCATTCCGCACACCATCAATGCCGCCCCAAAAATTGTCTTTTTCAAAAAATCATTCCTCCTCATCCGTCATGCCTTCGGCATGCCGCCTTCCCCCAGGGGAAAGCTTATTCCGCCAGAGCTTTTATAATTTCCGCTTCGGTTCTGCCGTTGACGTCGTTGCTGAGGATGCGGTATGCGGTTGCGGCAACGGGAACGCCGATGAACATGCCCATGATTCCAAAAACGCCGCCGCCGATTGTTACCGCCGCAAGCACCCAGATTGCCGGAAGTCCCATGGAGGAACCGACGACTTTCGGATAGATGATGTTGCCCTCAAGCTGCTGGAGAACAACAAGGAAAACGACGAAGATAAGAGCCTGGATGGGGTTCACCATAAGAATCATGAATGCGCCCACCGCACCGCCGATGAACGCACCGGCAACGGGAATAAGCGCCGTGAACGCAACAAGTGCGCCGATCATGGGAGCATACGGAAGACCGAGAATCCACATTCCGACTGTGCAGAGCACGCCGAGGATAACTGCTTCGGTGCACTGTCCGACAATATATTTATGGAAGCTGTCGTCGAATGTTGCGAGGAAATAGCGTAACTTTTCGTACCAGTTTCTGCGGAGATATTTCTTTGCGATTCTGTCCGCCTGGTCGCCGAGTTTTTCCTTGCCGATGAGGATATAGATTGCAAAAATAAGACTGAGGAACGCGGTTACAACTCCGCCGAGAACGGTGGAAACCGTTGAAATAACAACACCCATCACGTTTCCGATTCCGGAAGTTACCGCGGTGAAAATCTTTTCAAGCTGGCTTTTCCAGTCGATGGAGGTGAGCATATCGATGATATCCTGGGGAACGTATTCCAGTTTTTCAAGCTGTTCAACAATCCAGTCCACCGCATCCGGAACGTAGTCAACGACTATCATCATTGCGGAAACAAACTGCGGAAGAACAAGCCAGATTATGATTGCAACAACAGCGGCAAGGGTTATGAACGCAAGAACCATGCAAAGGGGGCGTTTTATCTTCTGCACCTTCGGGTTCTTTGCTTTTGCGAAGAACTTACGCTCATAAAAACTCATGAGAATGTTGACAACATAAGCGATTCCCGTTCCGATAAAAAGCGGAGCCGCCGCACCGAAAATCACTCCGATAAAGCCGGAGATTTTCCCCCAGCTTGTTATGGCGATATAGAGCAGAAAAAGGCTTATGCCGATTTTTGCACAGGTTTTCCATTCAATCTTCATTATGTTCTCCTTTCAATCCGGCTTCGTGACCAAGGAGCCATTTTTTCATATCCGTTCCCCATGCAAAACCAACCATCTTTCCGCCAAAGCCGATAACTCTGTGGCAGGGCACCGCAATAAGGATGCGGTTCTTATTGCATGCGCCTCCGACGGCTCTTGCGGCTTTTGGTTTTCCGATGGCGGCCGCAATTTCGCCATAGGTTTTTGTTTTGCCGAAGGGGATTTTTATAAGTTCGCGCCATACGGATTTCTGAAAATCCGTTCCGGAAAATTCAAAAGGAAAATCAAAATTTTCCCGCCTTCCGGAAAAATATTCCGAAAGCTGTTCTTTTGCTTCGAGAAGAACTGCTGTTTCCGTTTCCGGGAAAGCTTCTTCCGAAACAATTTCTATCCGGGTTATTTTTCCGTTTTCTTCCCGGATTTCAATTTTTCCGATGGGCGAATCAAAGGTTATTCTGTTCATTTGAGTTCGACTATGGTAACGCCGGTTTCGCCTTCGCCGTAAACACCAAGGCGGAAGCTGCGGACGGCTTTGTTGCGTTTGAGTGCCTGATGAACCGCCGCACGGAGAACACCGGTTCCCTTTCCGTGGATGATGGAAACGGTGTTGAGGTTCAGAAGCACGCATTCATCAAGGAAGCGGTCCATTTCGAGCAGACCCTGCTCAACATCCATTCCCCGGAGGTCAACTTCGGAAGCGGCTTTTCTCCTCGAAGCGCTTTCGATGGATTTTGTTACGGAACCGCCGCCGAGGGTGTTCTTTTTGGATTTGTTGTTTTCAATAAGGCGGAGTTCGGAGATATGGACTTTCGATTTCACTATGCCGGTCTGGACAAGGCAATAGCCCGCTCCGTCCGGAAGACCCACAAGGGTTCCGTCCTTGCTCATACCGTTGATACGGACGGTATCTCCGCGGACAAGGTTCCTCGGAAGGCGGTAGCCGCTGTCCTTTGCCGCAATGGGGTCGGCGATATCCTGAATCCTGCCGATTCCGGTTTTCATCTGAGCTCTCGCTCTTGCGGCCATATCTGCGGCGGATTCCGCATCCGCGGCTTTTTTGGTTTCGATGATTTCGTCGATGAGCTTCTGGGATTCGGCACGGACCTGTTCCACAAGGCGCTTTGCGGAAATTCTGGCGGCTTCGAGTTCTTTTTCTCTTGCCTTCTCCATTTCCTCTTTTTCCTTTGCGATTTCGTGGCGGATGCGTTCCGTTTCCCTGCGGTAGGCTTCGGCCTTTTCGTGCTCTTTTTCAAGTTCCTGGCGGCTCTGTTCAAGCTTTTCAACAACATCCTCAAAGTTCGCGTTTTCCGCGGAAACAAGTTCCCTTGCCCGGTCAACAACGCTTATATCCATGCCGAGGCGCTCGGTTATGGCGAATGCGTTGGATTTTCCGGGAACACCCACCAGCAGACGGTAGGTCGGAGAAAGGGTTTCGACATTGAATTCACAGCAGGCGTTTTCGACCCTTGGGGTCTGGAGCGCATACATTTTGATTTCCGCATAGTGGGTTGTTGCGGCAACTTTTGCGCCGTAAAGCTTCAGCCGTTCGATAATCGCAACCGCAAGCGCAGCACCTTCAATCGGATCGGTGCCTGCACCGAGCTCATCAAGGAGAACAAGGCTTCGGTCGTCGGCTTTTTCAAGGATTTTTATGGTGTTGTTGATGTGGGAAGAGAAAGTTGAAAGGCTTTGTTCAATGCTCTGTTCGTCGCCGATATCCGCAAAAACGCTTTCGAAAACGGAAACGGAGGAACTTTCTCCCGCGGGGATCATCATTCCGCACATGGCCATAAGAGTGAGAAGTCCGATGGTTTTGAGGGCAACGGTTTTGCCGCCGGTGTTGGGACCGGTGATTACAAGGACGTCGTAATCATAACCGAGAGCGATATCTATCGGAACGATTTTATTTTTATCAATAAGAGGGTGTCTTGCTTTTGAAAGGCGGACTTTTCCGTCATCGGAAAGGTTCGGAACAGAAGCGTTCATCTTCGAAGCAAGGCGTGCCTTTGCAAAATAAAGGTCCAGTTCAACGATTGCGGCATAATCTTCGATGAAGGAATCCGCGTGGTTTCCGATGTCGCAGGAAAGTTCATAGAGGATTCTCTGGATTTCCTGCTGTTCCTTCGCTTTGAGGACACGGGTTTCGTTATTTTCGTCAACAACGCCCGCAGGTTCAATGAAAATGGTTGCGCCGGAACCGGAGGTATCGTGGACCATGCCCTTTATCTCGTTGCGGTATTCCGCCTTTACCGGAACGCAGTATCTTCCGTCGCGCAGGGTGACGATTGGTTCCTGGAGATATTTTGCATAGGTGTTGGAATGGATAAGCCGGTCAAGCTGTTCCTTGACCTTGCTTTGGGAATTGCGGATTTTTCTGCGGATATCCGCAAGGGTCGGGCTTGCGGTATCGCTGACTTCATCTTCGGAAACAACGGTGAAGCCGATTTTTTCCTCAAGACGCTGGTTGGGCATAAGGCTTTCGAAAAATTCATCAAGGGAAGTTTCCTTTTCGCCTTCGTAGTTATTGCGGAAGTCCTTCATCTCCCGGAGAGCCTTGAGGAATCTTTCGATATCGATAAATTCCGGAAGCGAAAGGGTCGCGCCCATTTTTGCTCTTCGAAGAGAACCGGTGACATTTTTTACGCCATGAAGAGAAGGCGCGCCGAATCTTGTGGAAAGCATAAAAGCATCAGCAGTGCGGTCCATAAGGCGCCGGGCTTCACGGAGAGTTGTTTTCGGTTCGGTTTCAAGGGCAAGGCGGCGGCTGTCATCGCATCCGGTGCAGTCCGCAAGCATGGAAAGAATTTTATCCAGCTCAAGAGCCCTGTGGTGTCTGTTTTCGGTCATATTTTTACCTCTGAAGTTTGCTTCAAATTACAAATAATCGGAATTTTTAAAAGTATTCGGAATATATCCGCCGCTTAGCGGCGGATATATTGAAAAGGTTAAAATCAGAACGAGCGTATCGAATTTAAAAATTCAAGGGTCGGGAAAACCTTGTCCATCTGGGAAACGGCATATTTTTCCGCCGCAACCGAAAGTTCAACAAGGGAATTTTCGCCGATGCGGAATGAAAAAAGCTGCTCCGGCGGCGCATAGACGATATGCCTTGCGGCAAGAAAAGCGGCTTTTGAAAGCAAAACTTCGCCGTTTGCGCCGTTCGGACGGCAATCCGTGCAGGTTGCGCTTCCGCTTTTTGTATCGAACCAATAGGCCGCTTTTTCAAATTCGCCGCATTCGCTGCAGGCGATCAGATCCGGAGAATAGCCGATGATGCTCATGAGCCGGAGTTCAAAAATCGCCTTGAGCATTGCGGGATGGATTTTTTTGTTTTCGAGCATATGTAAGGTGTTGAGCAGAAGCCGGAGGATATCCTTTGAATCCTCCTCCGGGTTTGCGGCAGCAAGACAAAGTTCGCAGAAATAGCTTGCATAGGCAAGGTTATCAAGATCCTGACGGATTCCGAAAAAGAGCCTTTCGGTTTCGGCGGAATCCACTGTATATTTTTCACGGTTTTTGAAAAAGACAAATTCGCCGTAGCAAAGCATTGATGAAACAGGCGCAAGGGCACTTTTCATCCTTCTTGCGCCGGAAGCATAGGCATAGATGACCCCTCTGTCCTCCGTCAGAACAGCAAGGAGCTTATCGTTTTCGTTATAATCCTGTACTTTAAGGACGATGCCTTTCGTCTTGATCTGCATAACCAATACCGCCGTTCACGGAAAAATGGAGCTTTTTAAAATCGGAACTTTCTTCCGGATTTCCGACGTCGGTCGGAAGAGCGGGTTTTATTTCGCCAGAGTTTATCTTTTCGTTGATAACGTTTCTGTTCGAAAGTTTATAGTTCAGATAATCGCTTATTTTTCCTGTTCTTTCAAAATCGTTCCAGCTTTTTTCGTTCATGTTTTTTACCCCGCATCAAAGATTTTTCAATATCATTTTATGATATTTTAAAATCAATATGTGAGGTAAAAAATGTTTTTAAAGAATCATTCCACCGCGTCTGTGCAACGATTGAGTGGGGATAATACATCCGAAAGCTGACAGGGTTACAATCCCTCAGTCACCTTCGGTGACAGCTCCCTTTACACAAGGGAGCCTTTTATTGTTCGGTGAAGCCGAAGTTGCGCAAAAGTCCGTCGCGGTTGCGCCAGTCTTCTTTGACTTTTACCCACAGCTGAAGGTTGGCTTTGCAGCCAAGGAAGCGTTCGATGCTCATTCTGGATTCGCTGCCGATTTTTTTGAGCATTGCGCCTTTTTTGCCGATGATGATGCCTTTGTGGCTGTCACGTTCGCAATAGATGATTGCGTCAATATCGACCATATCTTTTCCTTCGCGTTCCTTCATGGATTCGATGGAAACAGCGATTCCGTGGGGAACTTCGTCCTCAAGGTCAACAAGCATTCTTTCGCGGATAAGTTCCGCGACAATCGCTCTTTCAGGCTGGTCGGTGATGGAATCGTCCGCAAAATAAT
>JAFQBT010000128.1 GCA_017399625.1 Oscillospiraceae bacterium | reverse complement strand
GGGCTTTTTACGCATCCCACCGAGGTAACCAGCCTTCCCAGAGGGGAAGGTGTCAGCCGAAGGCTGACGGAAGAAGGATTCGCAAGTAACCCGGAGGGCAAAGCCTTCCCCTTGAGGGGAAGGTGGCAAAACCGAAGGTTTTGACGGATGAGGTGTTCCCTTGCAAACCGCCGTTTTTTAAACGGGCGGATGATATCCGCCCCTACATTAATTTTACGAATCCATCGCAATCTGTCAGGGATAATCCCTCCTCCACCATCTTCGATGGTCCCCCTCCTCCTCTGAGGAGGTGTTAACCGGGCGGATGATATCCGCACCCGCACTTTCCACTATCAACTTTCCACTTTCAATTTGCAAAGAATCCTCCCGTCTGCTTCGCAGACACCCCCATTTAACAAAGGGGGCTTTGAATGTTCCACGTGGAACACAAAAAGCCGCCCAAGGGCGGCTTTTTGTGTTCTTTCAGGGGAATGTGTCTTTTTCGAAGCAGCTTGCTTCAATTTATATAACTGACGGCGCGGATGCGAAGCGCACCGGAGCAGCAGAATTTTCCGCGGCGGCATTCCGGAAGGCCTTTTCCTTCGGAACGGAAACTGAATAGATGATGCTCTCCTCGTTTTCCGTAACGGTGCTCACCGCGCAAAGACCGGCGGAATTCATAACTTCCACCGCGTGCTCAAAGGTGTTGATGAAAAGCCGCAGGTCTTTGACGATATATTTTGCCGGTTTTCGGCGGGTTTTTCTGTGCTCAAGGATTTTTGTGATGTATTTTTCCGTTTCCGGAACGTTAAGGTTCTTCGCGGCAATAAATTCCGCCGCCTCTGCCCTCTCCTTCTCTCCGGAAATCCGGAGCAGTTCCCTTGCGTGCCGCTCCGTAAGATTGTTTTCGGTGATGATCCGCCGGACGCTCTGCTCCAGCTTCAGAATCCGGAGCTTGTTCGAAAGGGTCGATGCCGCAATTCCAAGACGCTTTGCGGCTTCCTCCCGGGGCACCTTCCAGCAGGCAATGAGCATCCCGATGGCCTCCGCTTCATCAAAAGGACCAAGGTCGCTGCGCTGGAGATTTTCGATCAGCGCCCATACAGCCGAATCCTCATCGCCGATATCATAAACGATAGCGGAAATTTTCTGCATTCCGATAAGTTTGCAAGCCCGAAGTCTGCGCTCACCGGCGATGAGTTCGAAACCGCTTTTTGTTTTGCGGACCGAAATCGGCTGTATAAGTCCGTTTTCCCGGATGCTTCCGGCAAGTTCCTCGATTCCCTGCTCATCGAAGCTTTGCCGCGGCTGAAAAGGATTCGGAACAATTTCCGAAACGGCGATGTTCATCAGCCGGCTTTGATTTTTTTGTAACCCGAACATTTCCATCGCCTCCGGATTTATATTACCATATTTTTCCAGCAACTTCCACCGAAACATTTCGCAATAAAACCCCTTATACATTATTAAAAACTGCCCTTCGACAAACCCTGAATCGAAAAACCCTCTTCCCTGCCGAAACGAACCCCTTTTTGCGAAAACTTTTTGGAATAGCCCCCCTTGTCAAAGGGGGGTGGTTTTGACCTTTGGTCAAAACTGGGGGGATTCAAGCCCTGTCCAATTATTAAATTTATCGTTTTTCGATAAATTTTTATTGACTTTCGGAAAAATAAATGCTATAACAAAGTAGGGGCGGATATCATCCGCCCGAAAAGCGTATTCCCGAAGGGCAGCCTTCCTTGTTAAAGGGAGGGGAACCGCGAAGCGCTGGAGGGATTCCTTTCAATGCACAATGCATAGTGCAAAGTGCAGAATGTTCCTTCGCATTTCTCCGAGGCAATCAGCCTTCCCAGAGGGGAAGGTGGATTTTTCGGCTTTGCCGAAAAAGACGGAAGAGGGATTACCAGATAACCCGGAGGGCAGCCTTCCCTTGGGGGAAGGTGGCAAAACCGAAGGTTTTGACGGATGAGGGGAAAACCCTGTCCAGTCAAGACCAGCCGCATTTTTTCGGAACGGTCAAGACCGTTCCCTACCGTAGCGCGGCGATTTTAAAAATCGGGCGGATAATATCAGCCCCTACAATTCTCAACTTAAAAAGGAGGTTCCAAAATGAAATCCGGTTTCAAAATTTTTATTATTTCTTTACTGGTAATCGCCCTGCTTTTTTATGCAGTATATTGGGCATTTTTTGATATCCAGCACATAAAAGGTCAGAAATTTCTTGCGGAATCAACTTCTCCAACCGAAAAATATACAATAACAGCTTATTTAAACAACGGCGGCGCAACAACATCGTATGCCGTTCTGTGCACAGTGAAAAATAACAAAACCGGCAAAAAGAAAAATATATATTGGCAATACCGCTGCGAAAACGCGGAAATAATCTGGAAAGATTATGAAACTGCTGTCATCAATGGAATCGAATTGAATGTAAATAAAGAAATCTATGACTACCGCAGAAAATAACTGATGAAGTATTTTTATAAACCCAGGCGGATAATATCCGCCCCCGCACTTTCAACTTTCAACTTTCAACTTTCAACTTAAAAAAGGAGGTTCCCCCATGTCTCAAAAAAATCTTTCAAAATGGCTCAAAGCCGTGATAATCGGCACCGGAATTTTCGGTCTTATAATTTTTGGCTGGCTTATCCCCGCCTATGGAGCAAGCATTGCTTCCATGAATCCGGAATTTTCCCATTGCTATTGGCCATGGCTTGTTTTTCTCTGGCTCTGCGCCGTTCCATGTTTTGCTTCCCTTGTTTTCGGCTGGAAAATCGCTTCCAACATCGGCTCGGATAAATCCTTCAGTTTCGATAACGCAAAACAGCTCAAAATAATTTCCGCTCTTGCCGCCGGCGATTCCGCCTTTTTCTTCGCCGGAAACTGGGCTCTCCTTTTCCTTAATATGAGCCACCCGGGCGTTGCGATAATTTTCGCACCCCTTGTTGTTTTTGTGGGAATCGCGGTCTGCGTTGTCTGCGCCGCTCTTTCCCATCTTGTTTACAAATCCGCCGTTATGCAGTCGGAAAACGACCTTACCATTTAAAAAAGGAGGCGTGCTCATGCCAATCGAAGTGAATCTTGACGTCGTGCTCGCAAAGCGAAAAATGAGCATGACCGAACTTTCGGAAAAAGTCGGCATCACCATGGCGAATCTTTCCATCCTCAAAACCGGAAAAGCAAAGGCCGTCCGCTTTTCAACCCTCGAATCCATCTGCAAAGCTCTTGACTGCCAACCCGGCGACATCCTCACCTTCACCGAAGAAGAATAAAGCTTCCCAAAGGAGAAGGTGGCATTTCCTCAGGAAATGACGGATGAGGGGAAAATCCCATCCCGTTAAAATAGGACGAACAGCCTCCCTTGTGCAAAGGGAGGTGTCGCCAACGGCGACGGAGGGATTGTAATCCCATCCCGTTAAATTCAGCCGGTAATTTCAACAGAATC
>JAFQBT010000127.1 GCA_017399625.1 Oscillospiraceae bacterium | reverse complement strand
TTTCTGATTTTTATTTGACGGCTTGAACACCTGTCATTATATCAGAAAGCTGATGTCTTTTTTCTGTAAGTTTGGAAACTCACCCGCATAGCGGGTGGTTTGTTGTACCCGAAACGGTAAAGCGTTTCGGGTACATGCTAACAGCATAATAAAAAACGCCCGTTAAAAACGGGCGTTTTTCTTTTTGTGAATATATCAGATTTTAACGATTTCGCCTTCCTGGCCGCAGATTCCGGCTGCGTTTGCTTCATCGGTATCGATGTGCATTGCAAGGGCGGAAGTGGGGGTTACGCGAACAAGAACGTCGCCGAAGATGGTTTTGCGCTCCGGAGAATCGATTTTTACGCTTACGATTTCCTTATCCTTAACTCCAAGCCGCTCTGCGTCTTCCGGAAGCATATGGATATGGCGCATTGCGATGATAACTCCTTCGGTAAGTTCAACTTCGCCGCAGGGTCCGACAATTTTGCAGGGTGCCGAACCGGAAAGATCGCCGCTTTCGCGGATGGGAGCGGTAAGACCGATGGAACGTGCGTCGGTAAGGGAAAGCTCAACCTGGGTCTGGGGTCTGGTGGGTCCAAGGATTGTAACGCCGGAAAGGGTGCGTTTCGGACCGACGATATCGACTCTGTCGAAGGTTGCGAACTGTCCCGGCTGGGAAAGTTCCTTGCGGAATTTAAGTTCATATCCTGCGCCGAAAAGGGTTTCGAGGTCGGCGGCGGAAAGATGAACGTGGCGTGCGGAAGTTTCTACAATAAAAGTTTTGCTCATATTTTCCTCCATTTGGTATTATTACCGCTGTATTATACAATAAGTTTTTAAATAAAACAACAAAAAACCGGATTTTCTCGGAGAAAATCCGGTTTTTTTACAATTTTTCCGAAAAATGTGGACGGAAAAACTATTTCGCAGCAAACATTATAAAAAGAATCACCGCAATAAAAAGGTTTCCCGCTCCCATGATGAATCCGATATTCCCGACGGTGCAGAACCCGATTACCGCCGCCGCAAAAAATATGATTGATGCCGCAAGATAAGCCGGGGATTTGAGTTCCGTTTCCGGCTTTTTGAAAAAAATCAGCGCGCTTATTATTCCTGCGATGAGGAAAACCGTTCCCGCTGCCCAGTAAACCATATCCAGATCCGAAAGGGCGAATATATAAAACAGCGCCGCCATTCCGAGCAGTCCGAAAATATAAACCCCGAAAAGAATTTTCCGCGTCTTCGGTTTTTCCTTTTCCGGCGCAGGAACTTCGTTTTTATAATCGTCACGCAGAAGATAATCCGCCGAAACGCCGAAAAGGTTGCTTATCTGCAGAAGGTTCGGAGAATCGGGCATTGTTTCGCCGCTTTCCCAACGGGAAACCGCCTGGCGCGAAACGCCGATTTTTTCCGCAAGCTCCTCCTGGGAAAAATTTTTCTCCTTCCGGAGCATCAGAAGTTTTTCACCGAAAGTCATCAAGAACCGCCTCCTTTGATGGTTCCATTCTATCAAAAAAGCGGCCCTTGCCGCAAGAACTTTTGCGTGGCAATTGCCGCAACTTTATGTAACATCGGCGGTTTATCCGATTTTTGCTCCTCCCCATTCAACCGCAGCGAAGCCTTTGCGCTCCGGTGCGGAAAGTTCCTGCGGTTCGATTTCGACAAATTCATCAAGTGGTTTCCATGCCATGAAAACCCGGATGAGAGTGTCCGGTTCCGGCTCTATGCTGAGTTTCGCAGAATCGGTGTATGCGTCGGTCTGGAAAGAAATCAGATTGTATTCATTTCCCTGCATCCGGGGAAGCCAGTAGATTATAAATTCGTTTGCCTCCTTCGGGGAAAGTCCGAGCTTTTTAAGGGCTTCCTCAAGAAATTCCATGGTTTCGTCGCCGGGAACGCAGAATCCTTTCGAGAAATCGTATTCCGCTTTGGAAACACCTTCCCAGAAAAGGCAGTAGTATTCCCTTCCGCTTTCATCGAAAAGTGTTCCGTCCGGCATCGCGGTGACTTTCCAGCCGCCGTTATATTCCGGATAGGTGGAGGTGAATTTTCCGGAATAATCGAGTTTTACCGAAACCTCGGTTTCCTCTTCCGGATAGAGGTAGATGACAGGTTTTTCCGGTTCGGCTATTTCCATTTTTTCAAGGATTCTGATTTTATCCGCGTAATACCATTCGTCAACGTCCTCGAAAACAGTTTCCGCCGGCTTTTCGGCCTTTTTGCCCGCAACAATTTCCGCTTTTGAAAGCGAAATTTCGTACAAATCCGTTATGGGCTCGCCATTTTTATCGGTCGTTTCCGTTCTTCCGGTAACAAAAAATCCGGTTTCCTTTCCGTTATCATTGAGAACGACCACAAAACGGTTGCTGCTCATATAAACCCACGTTTCGCCTTTAAAATTGTTTCCGGCGGAGCATCCGGAAAGCAAAAATATCACTGCAATAACCGCAATAAAAATATTGGCGCATTTTTTCATTTGATTTCCGCGCCTCCCCATTCAACCGCAGCGAATCCTTTGCGCTCCGGTGCGGAAAGTTCCTGCGGTTCGATTTCGACAAATTCGTCAATGGGTTTCCATGCCATGAAAACCCGGATAAGGGTGTCCGGTTCCGGCTCTATGCTGAGTTTCGCAGAATCGGTGTATGCGTTGCTCTGGAAAGAAATCAGATTATATTCGTTTCCCTGCATCCTGGGAAGCCAATAGATTATAAATTCGTTTGCCTCCTTCGGGGAAAGTCCGAGCTTTGGAAGGGTTTCCTCAAGAAATTCCATGGTTTCATCGCCGGGAACGCAGAAACCTTTCGAGAAATCATATTCCGCTTTGGAAACTCCTTCCCAGAAAAGGCAGTAGTATTCCCTTCCGTTTTCATCAAAAAGCGTTCCGTCCGGCATTGCGGTAACTTTCCAACCGCCGTTATATTCCGGATAGGTGGAGGTGAATTTTCCGGAATAATCGAGTTTTACCGAAACTTCGGTTTCCTCTTCCGGATAGAGGTAGATGACAGGTTTTGCATCATAAGGTTCGTCCTCCGGCGGAAGAATATTCTTTTTTCCGCAGGCGGAGAGCAGAAGCATAACGCAAATCAGAAAAGCCGTTATTTTCAGAAGTTTTTTCATAAAAAGCACCCCTTTCACTATAATAGTGTGGAAAAAACAGGATTTCGCTGCAAAAAAGGGCGGAAAATTTTCCGCCCTTTTGTTTTTATTGTTTATACATGCTGGGGTAAGCAGGTTCAAGAACCGTTCCGCCGGTGTAATCCTCATAAAGGGTCGCCAGAATATCCTTGATTATTTCAAAGGAGCGGCGGCTTCCGATGGCAAGGACGTCGATATCGACGTTATAAACTTTGTCGCCTTTTACCGCGGATTTTTTCTTATAAAGGTCGCTGGTTTCAAGGTCGATGAGGTGGATGTGGCTGTTGACAAAAAGCACCGGAGGATCAAAATCCGCCCAGCTTTCCTCCGGGAAGCTGTATCCAAAACAGCCTTCGGCGGCGTTTTTTATTCCTGCGGCGGAAAGGAGTTCCTGCTCCATTGTGTCGCCGGTGACCATGATATAATCCAGTGCGCGGATGAATGCGGCGGTTTTCTGTTCGCCGGAATATGCAATTTCCGCAAGGGCGGAATCGTATTCCGAAACGTAGTTTTCGCCGAATTCTGTTCCGTCAACGGCGCCCATGAAGAAAACGGCGATATGACGGTAAAGGTTACGGAGTTCCTCAAGGCTTTTCGGCGCTTTTATCTCAACAACGGTCACGTTCATCTGCTGGAGCTCAATAAGAAGGCTTTCCTCATACTGCGCAAAAGTGAGGATATATTCCGGAGCGGCGGTTTTTATTGCCTCCATATCCGGAAGGCTTACGGAACCGATGGAAGGTTTTTCCTCAGCGCCGGGAAATCCGCAGAAATCCGCAGCGGCGCAGATTTTTTCGAAAAGACCCATGTCGCTTATATATTCCGCAAGAGCGGGAGAGGCAACTGCAACTTTTTCCGGCGCCTTTTCAATGGTGATTCCAAAAGCGTTTGCAGGCCAGTTGGGGTCATCTGGAACAACAGGTTCCGGTTCCTCGTCCGGCTCTTCCTGTTCTTTGTTATCTTCAAAAATTTCCGAAACAAGACCGGTGAATTTTGTGATATCTTCGATTATTTCGCAGCCGGAGAAGGAAAAAACCATCAGCGCCGCAAGAAAAAGCGAAAGGAGTTTTTTTGTCTTCAAAATCCGTTCCTCCATTAAAAACTTTACATTAATATTATAATAAAAGCGGTTCTTTGTCAATTTTTCGGAAGGATTTTTCCCGGAAACGGAATAAAAGAATATTGATTTGCGGAGCATTATGTTATAAACTGTATCTGTATAAATATATTCAAAAGGGAGGAAGTAAAAATGTTCCCCATAAGCATGATTACCGGCGATCCTTTATGGAATTCCCTTCCCGCCGCAAAAATAATAAATTATCCCCTTGAAAAGGCGGACTATAAACCCTATGCCCAGGCGCGGCTTTGCATTTCCAACGACGATTTTTATATCCAGCTCCTTGCCTTCGAGGTTTCTCCGGAGGAAAAAAGCGTTGTCGGCGCGGCGATCGCTCCTTTTTCTGAAGAGGACGGCGGAAAGCGCTATTTCTGGCTTTCCACAAACCGGA
This sequence comes from Oscillospiraceae bacterium, assembly GCA_017399625.1. Taxonomy (GTDB): domain Bacteria; phylum Bacillota; class Clostridia; order Oscillospirales; family Ruminococcaceae; genus UMGS1668. The sequence continues at coordinate 2,263 of JAFQBT010000127.1, read as the reverse complement.
GCGGCGCAATGCTTTGCAAATATATTGACGAAAAAAACGGAACCGAGCTTGATATTTCCAAAAATATTTCCGTAAGGATCTTCACCGGCGAGGACGAACAGGGAGTTTACTGGTGCACAAATTTTACCCTTCCTCTTTCCCTTGTTGAAAAGATTTTCGGAAAAAGCTATCTTGTTCCCGGGCACAGAATGAAGGGGAATTTCTATAAACTCTGCGACGGCGAAAGACCCCATTACGGAAGTTTTTATCCGGCGGATTTCACCGATCTGAACCCTCTCGGAAGCCGTTATTTCGGCGATTTTGAACTTGCCCTTTACTGATTGGAGGAGATTTTATGCCGAGATTTTTTGTTGAAAGCATCGAAGGGGATTTCGTCGAAATCACCGGCGAGGACGCAAGACATATTTCCCTTTCCCTCCGGATGAAAAACGGCGAGCACCTTGTTCTCTGTGACGGAAAAGGAAGAGAAGCAAAGGCGGTTATCCGGGAGGCTTTTCCGGAAAGCGTTGTTCTTGATATCACCGAAAGGCGAAATTCCGTCGCCGAACCGGAAACGGAGGTAATCCTTTACCAGGCGCTTCCGAAATTCGATAAGCTGGAATATATAATCCAGAAATCCGTCGAGCTCGGGGTTTCAAAAATCGTCCCGGTGCTCACCTCAAGATGCATCTCCCGTCCGGACGAGAAAACCATGAAGAAAAAGCTTGAGCGACTCCGCAAAATTTCCGATGAAGCGGCAAAGCAAAGCGGCAGAGGCAGGCTTCCGGAAGTGGGAGAGCTGCTCAGCTTCAGAAACGCGGTGCTCGAAATGGAAAAGGCGGAAACGCCCATCTTCTTCTTTGAGCACGCGGAATATCCTCTTCATGAAATAATGGAGAAAAGAACCGGCGGAACCATCGCCATGATGGTCGGTTCCGAAGGAGGTTTTTCCGATGATGAAGCGAAATTTGCTTCTGAGCACGGTGCATTCATCGCCTCCCTCGGTCCGCGCATTCTCCGGTGTGAAACAGCGCCGGTTGCCGCCCTTTCCGCAATTATGTATGCCTGCGGAGAAATGGAGATAAAATGAAAAAAAGCAGATTTTTTGCGGCAGTTCTTGCCGCAGTGATCATACTTTCGGCCGTCGGATGCTCAAAAGAGAATAATGAGCACAACGAGCCGCCGAAGGAAAACAACGTGGTGCTCACGCCCATTGAACCGGAAGAACCGGATGAACCGGATGAAATTCCGGAGATTTCTTCTCCGGAATCTTCCCCGGAGGAAGAGCCGCAGGAACCGGAAATTCCTCAGATTCCGGTGCCGGAGGACAGATCCGTGCTCATCTTAGTCAACCCATGGAACTATATTCCGGAGGACTATGCTCCGGTGCTCGAAAACGTCCAGGGTAAATATAACCTTGATGAAAAGGCCGCGGAAAGCGCAAGAAATCTTGTTGCGGCGGCGAAGGAAGCGGGCTTCAATATGCTTCTTTGCTCCGCTTACCGCACAGTTCAGAAATCCGCGGAGCTTTATCAGCGGAAGGTCAATGAATTTCTTTCCGCGGGTTATTCCGAAGAAGCGGCGATGACCGAAGCGGCAAAATGGGTTGCGCCTCCGGGAACAAGCGAGCACCACACCGGCCTTGCCATGGACCTTGTTTCCTCCGATTACTGGAGCTATTACAGCGACCTTGAGCACGATTATGAAAAATTCGATTCATTTAAATGGATGTATGAGCACTGCGCCGAATTCGGCTTTATCCTCCGCTATCCGAAGGATAAACAGGAAATCACCGGGATCACCTATGAACCCTGGCATTACCGCTATGTGGGCGTCGAGGCGGCGGAATATATCATGGAAAACGGGCTTTGCCTTGAGGAATATCTGGAACTTATAAAATAAAATCCGGGCGGAAATTTTCCGCCCTTTTTTATTGAAACCGCCGCATCACCGTAGGGAACGCTGTCCTCAGCGTTCCGCAAAAAAATCCGGCTGAATTTGAGCACCTCCTCAGAGGAGGAGGGGGACCATCGAAGATGGTGGAGGAGGGATTATCCCTGACCGGCTGCGATGGATTCGTAAAATTAATGTAGGGCGGGGGGCTTGCTCCCGCCGTTATTTTTGTTTATTATGTCCCCCCATTTATTTGACGGCGCAAAGAAACGGCGGTACCCGCCAAAGAAACGCTTTCCAACCCCTGCAGTTTGCTCCCGCAAACGCTGTCCCCTTCATAAGGGGACTAAAACGCTCCACCGGAAGAATGGCGGTTCCGATTCCCGACCGC
>JAFQBT010000126.1 GCA_017399625.1 Oscillospiraceae bacterium | reverse complement strand
CCATAAGGTGCTGCGTCAACGCGCTGGTGTTTATCTTCGGAAAAATCGCGGATATTATGGCAATAAACCTCGATAAAACCCGCTTTTCTTGCTCTTCCTATGATGCTCGTACTGAGCACAGCCTCGCACATATCCGGGAAAAGAGTCGCGATATCAATCCTCATCGTCAAAAAGTCCTTTCATGGGAGTGATGGTGAGAACACCGCCGTCGATATCCACGGTATCTATTACCTGAGGAATAGCGGGAATCCAGGTTTCTTTTCCGTCCGCATCACACACACAGTAAATATCGTTTGCGCCGGTTGGAGCAACATCGGTAACTTCACCGTAAACTCTGCCTTCGGCATCAACAACTTTAAGGCCGATGATATCCTGAATAAAATAATCGCCTTTTTTCATGGGGATATCGTTGCGGTTCATATAGAGTACCTTGCCGATAAACTTTCTTGCCTCTTCAGGATTATCAACGCCCTTGAGTTTAACAAGATATACATTCTTATGGGGTTTGGCATAGGAAACGCGGTATTCCTGTTCACCGTTTTCATCAAGATACATTCTTGCGCTGCGCTCAACATCGCCCGGATCACACCAGGGATAAAGGCGCAGATCTCCGCGAAGGCCATGGACGGTTACAACTTCGCCGACTTCAAGAAACTGTTTTTTCATAAAATAAAACCTCGCATAATTTTACAATTCCCCCGTCAAATTGTTTTGACGAGGGAATCTGATTTTTGAAAATTATTCGATCGTGACAGCAACTTTCTTGCCGGCACGGTTCGCAGCTGTGCGCATAAGGGTGCGGATCGCACGGGCAATTTTGCCCTGACGGCCAATAACTCTTCCCATATCGGAAGCTGCAACATGAAGATGGTAAACAACGGTACCTTCCTCATCCGGCTCATCAACAGTTACGGAAACTGCATCCTTATCCTCAACAAGGCCGCGTGCGATTACAGCAAGCAGTTCTTCCATGTTGAAAACCTCCGGCATTAGAGAACGCCTTCGATTTTGAGAAGTGCTTTAACGGTATCGGTGGGCTGTGCGCCGGAAGCGATCCATTTTTCAACTTTCTCTTTTTCAACTTTGATTACGGAAGGTTCTTTGGTAGGATCATAGTAGCCAACTTCTTCGATGAAACGGCCATCTCTGGGATAACGGGAATCTGCAACTACGATTCTGTAAAAGGGAGCTTTTTTTGCGCCCATGCGGCGCAGTCTGATTTTAACGGACATTGTGTTTTCCTCCTATGGTTAAATAAATTCAAAACATTGTTTATCATTTGGCGTATTGCCTAAAGACCTTTAGTTAAAAGGGCATTCCGCTTCCGAAGCCGCCCTGATTTTCCATCCGGCTGAGCATCTGGCGCATTTTTTTGCCCTGTTTTCCGTTTCCGGAAAGCTGTTTCATCATCTTCTGCATCTGCTCGAACTGTTTAAGCAGGCGGTTTACGTCGGAAACTTCCGTTCCGGAACCTGCAGCAATTCTCTTTTTGCGTTTTGCGTCGATGATGGAGGGCTTGACCCTCTCTTTTTTTGTCATGGAATTGATGATTGCTTCGGTTTTGCGAAGCTGTTTTTCGCCTTCGGCTTCCTGCTCATCGGTAAGCTTCGCCTTTGCGCCCGGGAGCATGGAAACTATGGAGCTGAGGGAGCCCATCTTTCTGACCTGTTTCATCTGGTCAAGCAGATCATTGAGGTCAAAGCTGTTCTCGCCCATTTTCTTGGCCATTTCCTCGGCCTGTTTTGCGTCGAACTGTTCCTCCGCTCTTTCGATAAGGGTGAGGACGTCGCCCATTCCAAGGATTCTGGAAGCCATGCGGTCCGGATGGAACGCTTCAAGATCGGTAAGCTTTTCGCCGGTACCGATGAACTTTATGGGAGCGCCGGTGACCGCTCTTACGGAAAGAGCCGCACCGCCTCGGGTATCGCCGTCCAGTTTGGTGAGGATGGTTCCGGTGATGCCGAGCTTTTCGTTGAAAGCGGCGGCTACGTTTACCGCATCCTGACCGGTCATGGAGTCGATTACAAGCAGGATTTCTTCGGGCTTGAATTCATCCTTGAGTTCCTGGAGCTCATCCATGAGCTCGGTATCAACGTGAAGACGACCCGCCGTATCCAGAATCACGATATCGTTGCCGTAATCCTTTGCGTGAGCAACCGCCTTTTTTGCAATGGTAAGGGGTTCGATCTGTCCCATTTCGAAAACCGGAACATCGATCTGTCCGCCGACTACTTTAAGCTGATCAATTGCCGCAGGACGGTAAACGTCGCATGCAACAAGAAGCGGTCTTCTGCCCATTTTTTTGAAATGGAGAGCAAGTTTTCCCGAATGAGTTGTTTTACCGGAACCCTGGAGACCGACCATCATGATGATTGTCGGAATCTTGGATGAGAACTGAATCCTTGCGTTTGATTCGCCCATCAAAGCGGTGAGTTCCTCGTTTACGATTTTGATAACGTGCTGGGCGGGAGTAAGGCTTTCGAGCACTTCCGCGCCGACAGCTCTTTCGCTTACTTTTGCGACAAAATCCTTTGCGACCTTATAGTTTACGTCTGCTTCGAGAAGAGCAAGGCGAACTTCGCGCATGGCGGCTTTTACGTCGCTTTCGGTGAGCTTTCCTTTGTTCCGGAGTTTTTTGAAAACAGAGGAAAGCTTATCGGATAATCCTTCAAATGCCATTTTCTTCCTCCGTTAATCGTTGAGATGACCCGCAACTTCGACGATTTTCATCGTGTGCTGGGTAATATCGCGGATGGTTGCTCCGCGGATGCTGTCGTCCTCGATTGCATGGGCTTCGCTGATGATGGTATCAAGTCCGCGCTGGATTTCGCGGAAACGCTTTGCAAGACCAAGCTTATCTTCCATATCAAGAAGAGTTGCTTCTGCCCTTTTGATGGAATCGCGGACACCCTGTCTTGTGATTCCGAGATGTTCGGAAATTTCAGCAAGGGAAAGGTCATCGTTATAATAATAATCGATTACGTCCTGCTGTTTTTCGGTAAGGATCTCACCGTAAAAATCGAACAGAAGGGAAATATTCATATCCTTCGGCATTGTGTCCACCTCCTTCTTTTGTAAAGTGATTTGCTTTACAACAACATTAATATTATAAAGGAAAAACGCCCAACTGTCAAGCACTTTTGGGCGTTTTTTATAAATTTTTCTATGAAATTTTAGGCAAAAAACAGATTTTGTTTTTATGCAGCAGGAAGTTCCTTAATGATTCCGGCAAGATATTTACGAAGGATATTCGCATCGATGGCGGTGAGTTTTCCGTCGCCGTCAACGTCCGCAAGTTCAATATCTTCAGCGGTGGGAACAATAAGTTTTCCGGCAACAAGGCGGAGATAATAAACGTCTTTGATATCAACGGAAGCATCGCTGTTTATATCAAGGGAAATTCTGTATTCAACCGCTTTATATCCGTTCCATTTGCCTGCTACAATGTTCCAGTTTTCGGCGCCTCTGGGATAATAGATGGTGTCGGAAGCGGAATCAAAAGCATTTTCTCTGAGAGAAGGTGCATTTCCCTCAAAATAATAATTATTTATTCCGCAGTTCTTAAAGGTTTCCACTCCGATAAAGCCGACGGTTTTCGGAAGCGTTACATTTCCGGAAAGGTTTTTGCATCCGTTGAATGCGTCGTGACTGATATCGACAACGTTTTTGCCAAGAACAAGGCTACCTTTAAACCCGATACATCCGGCAAAAGCATAATTTCCTATATAAATCACCTTATCCGGAATTATAATATCTCCGGTCAGTTTGCGGCAATATTCAAACGCATTGTCACAAATATATTCAACGTTTTCGCCGAGAACAATTTTTCCTGCAAATCCGGTGCAGCTTGCAAATGCACTCATTCCGATTTCCGTAACACCTGAACCGATAACGAGATTTCCGCTGAATCCGGAACAGTTGCGGAATGCATCATTGCCGATTATTTTTACATTATCGGGAATTACAAGATCGCCGGTAAATTTAAGGCAGTCATCGAATGCGGATTCGGGGATTGTTTCAATGCCTTTTCCGATAATAAGGTTACCGTTGAAACCATAGCATCTCTCAAATGCACTCGCTCCCAAAATTTTTACGCTGTCCGGAATCACAAGGCCGCCGGTGAACTTGTTGCAGTTATAAAACGCATATTCTCCGATGTCGGTCACACTTTTTCCGATGGAAAGCGTTCCGGTAAATCCGGTGCATTTATAAAAAGCTTCGTTTCCGATTGTTTTCACCTTATCGGGGATATCAAGGTTTCCGGTAAATCCGGTACAATTACAGAAAGCGCCGCTGTCTATGGTTATCATGCTTTCGGGAAGAACAAGCTCTCCGCTCAAACCTTTGAGGGCATAAAAAGCACACTCGCCTATTTTTGTAATACCTTCCGGAAGCACCAGTTTTCCTGCAAGGTTTACGCAATCAAGAAATGCATTGTCGCCTATTGAGGTCACGCCTTCTTTGATTACGAGCACTTTAACAGAGTTGCAATATTCCACCCAGGGTGCATCTGTTGCTTCGTCCTTATACAAATATTCATAATCCGCCATTTTTCCGGTTCCGGAAATGGTGAGAACTCCGTCTTTATCAAGCTTCCATTCAAGATTCTGTCCGTTGCCTTCGCCGCCGCAATATCCGGAAGCAATTATGTTTTCATCTTCAAAATCGCTTTCGTTATAAACATAATCGCTCGTACCCATGGGATATGCCGCATGGAATTCGGCTGTTTCATATTCCACATATCTGTAGTGGTCAACGAAGGTCGCAGGGCATTTCAGGAAACATTCATAATATTCCGGATTAACGCCTGCGTCCCATGTGGAGTCGAGATTATAATAATAATCTCCCATCTGAACAATGTTCCAGCCGTGGGGACCGCCCGCTCCGATTCCGGCAATTAGTCTTGCATCAACGCCCGCCAGAAGCGCCATTCTGTAGAAAAGGTTTGCATAACCCTGGCAGACGGACGTTCCGTTTATAAGCGCAGCGTAAGCGGTATATTGCAGCTTATAATCCTCGTTATTGAGGTTATCCCAGTCATAGGTTACGTTTGCGCAGATATAGTCATAAATTGCCTTGATTTTGAAATAATCGTTCTTGCTTTCAATATCAAGTTCCTCAAAAATCTCATTGATTTTTGCTCCTACTGCGGCTTCCTGCTCGGCGGTGGTGTAATAGGTGAAATAAAACGTTATGTCCAGATAGAACACTCCGCCGGAATAACTTCCGCCAATCAAGACCCCGTAGCCTTCCCAATGCCAGTTGATATAGTCGCCTTCGGTGGGTTCGCCGGTATGAGCCATCGCTTCATTCAGGATGCCTCCGGCTATTTCCATAACTCGCTCATCGCTTCCGTCGTAATTGGTTGTTTTATAGTGTACGGTAAATTCTGCGGTTCTGCTTTCAAGATAATCTCTCGCCTGATCTCCGGCTCCTTCATAAGTTCCGCTGTATTCATAGGCAGAAGCCGAAACCTGGGGTTTACCTTTATTAAAGTCAATTTCAATATCTTCTTCGCTTACAATATCTTCATAAAGCGGGTTAACTACTATAACCGGTTCATGCGAAATTGTCACCGCATTTTCATAGTTGATCTCTCCGGGAGCCGCAAAACCATATACGGAAATCGAAAGAGCGATTGCAATTGCAAAAATAACAGCAATTATCTTTTTCATAAATCTTCCTCCGTTCGCCTATAGTTTTTAATGCAGAACAAACCTGCTTTGTTTAAAAGCAGGTTTGTTCTTTTTTAATATCAGAAAGAATCAATGTCTTTTTTTGCCGAGAACAACAGCGGAGCAAACAACAACTGCAAGTGCAGTGAGGTTCATAACCGGTGCGCCGGTGTTCGGGTTGGCTTCATCCTCTTTGTCTTCGGGTCTGGTTGTTTCGTCTTTATCAACAGAACCGCCGCCGAAGCCGTTATCCTTATATGCAACAGCGAAGGGAGAGAGGCTGTAAACTTTTACAACAAGTCCGTCCGCGGTCTTCTTGTAATCAAGGATTTCGATGATGCCGTCATCTCTGAGGTGTGCAATTTCGAAGGAATCGAATCTGTCGCTGCCATCGGGATATTTAATGCAGATTTCAATGCCCTCTGCGGGGAAGTCATCATGATGAACTTCTACCCAGCCGTTATCGGTTTTTACTTCAAGAGTGAGTTCGATGAAATCGATTTCGCAGTTCTTTTCATTGAATCTTCTGTTTGCATCATAGATTGCTTCTTCAAGAGCAGCTTCGATCTTCTCGGGGGTGGAATATACGTCTTTGTATTCATCCGGGAGATTTTCGGGAACGCTTACTTCGTAATCAACAGCAATCCTGTGCTCTTCTTTTTCGGTTTCCGGAACAACAACGTCATAGATGTCATCCGGCTTGGTCATTGCAAGAACTTCGGTTTCTTTTGCGTCACAGCCTTCGTTTTCGCAATAACGCTCTCTGAGACCGGTTTCGTTATCGGTGGGTTCTTTTACAACAACCCATGCGCTCCAGTAATGTCCGAGTGCATCGATAACTTCAACAACTTCATATCCGCATCCGTTTGCGCAGGTAGTTCTGCGTTCACCGGCTTCGGTGCAGTTGGGTTCTTTGGTGACTTCGGTGCTGAGAACGTGAGCATCAGCATCAATTTCGCCGAATTTTTCGCCGCAGCGTCCGCAGGTTGCAGGGCTTACGCAGTTTGCGGGAACATAGAGTTCGCCTTCTTCGGTATGGCCGAGAGCTGCTTCGGTATCAACGGTAAAGGTCTTTCCGCATCCGTTTGCGCAGGTATAGGTTGCGGTTCCTGCTTCGGTACAGGTTGCCTTGGTTTCGCCGGTGAGTTCATAGTTATGAGCATCCGGGTCAACTGGGAGAACTTCTTTTTCGGTTTCACCGCATTCGCACTGTCTGAGAACATAACCTTCCTCAACGCAGGTTGCTTCCTTGCGACTGATTTCAGTGAAGTCGTGACCTTTTGCAGGAACAATGGTGGTCTCTCTGCTGAGTTCTTCACCACATACGGAGCAGTAAACAACGGTGTCATAGGAACCGGCTTCGGTGCAGGTTGCGGGAACTTCGTTTTCGGTTACGGGAGCTGCTTCGGTATGTCCGAGTGCAGGGATTTCTTCGTAGGTGGTGTAATCGCATCTGGAGCAGGTTTCGTATGCTTTCCAGCCGTGCTCAGTGCATGTCGGGTCTTTTGCTTCGTGCTCAACTACGTCGTGACCGAGTGCAGGAATCTCTTCCTGTGCAACAAGAATCTCGCCGCACTTGGAGCATTTCTTTCCTTCGGTAAGTCCGGATTCGGTGCAGGTTGCATCTTTTCCGGGGATGATTTCTTCTTCGTGCTCGGTGCAGAGTTTTGCTCCGCAGACATCGCAGACGTAATCGCCGTTTTCATCTTTATGTCCGAGTGCAGGGATTTCTTCGTAGGTGGTGTAATCGCATCTGGAGCAGGTTACGTATGCCTCCCAACCGGCTTCGGTGCAGGTTGCATCTTTGCCTTCGTGTGCGATTTCATCATGTCCGAGTGCCGGGATTTCTTCATAAGTGGTGTAATCACATCTGGAGCAGGTTTCGTATGCTTTCCAGCCTGCTTCGGTGCAGGTTGCATCCTTGCCTTCGTGCTCAACTACGTCGTGACCGAGTGCAGGAATCTCTTCCTGTGCAACAAGAATCTCGCCGCACTTGGAGCATTTCTTTCCTTCGGTAAGTCCGGATTCGGTGCAGGTTGCATCT
>JAFQBT010000125.1 GCA_017399625.1 Oscillospiraceae bacterium | reverse complement strand
CCTGTAATCCCTCATCCGTCTTTTCTGCAACAAGTTGCAGAAAATCCACCTTCCCCTCCGGGAAGGCAGTTTGCCGCGGGGGAAGGCGGAGGAGGAATCCCCCCGGTTCGAACCCACGGTCCTAACAACCCCCCTGTGACAAGGGGGCTGATTGCCTCGGTGGAAGGCGGAAGAACACCTCATCCGTCTGCTTCGCAGACACCTTTTGCTCAGCCGCAGACGGCAGACCCCTCTGTCTGCTACGCAGACATCTCCCCTAACAGGGGAGTCTCCTCAAGGGGAAGGCTTTTACAGCAGCAAGGGCGGAGCAAATTTGCTCCGCCCTTGCTGCTTTTGGTGTGTCACTATGTGAATTATTTTGTGGTCTGTCTAAAGAACGCAACGGCAATCGCGCCGGGACCTACATGGGTTCCGATAACGCTTCCGATGCAGGTTTCCCGAAGGGTTTCGACGTTCCCTTCCCAAAGAAAACGGCTGTCCTCGACGTATTTTTCGAGCATATATTTATCGTGGCCGGTGTATCCTGAAAGTACCGGCATCGAAAAATCAACCCCGCCGTCCTTTTCGATTTCCTTTACGAGGAAGTTGTTGCCCTGTTTCGAACCTCTCGCCTTACCGAGAACGCTTATTTCGCCGTCTTCAACGCTCACAACCGGTTTTAAGTTGAGGAGCGTTCCGGCAAAAGCGGCTGTTTTCGAAAGCCTTCCGCCTTTTTTGAGGTATTCAAGGGTATCGATAAGCGCAACGATTCTTATATCCCCGCGTTTTTCTTCGATTTTCGCTGTGATCTCATCCGCGGAAAGACCGCTTTCAACAAGTGAAAGGGCATATTCCGCAAGGATCGCCGTTCCGATGGCGACGGTTTTTGAATCGATCACCCGGACTTTTCCCGGAAATTCCGAAGCGGCAATGCAGGCGCTCTGGTAAGTTCCGGAAAGTTTTGACGCAACGGTTATGGCAATGACCTCGTCGCCGTTTTCAGCGATTTTTCCGAAAACATTTTCAAAAGCCTCCGGCGAAGCCTGGCTGGTGGTGGGCATAACATCGCTTTCGATTAATTTTGCATAAAATTCATCCCGGGTGATAGTAACTCCGTCGATAAATTCCTCCTCTCCGAAATTGACGGTGAGATGCACCACGTCGAATTTTTCCGCAAGTTCCGGAAGAAGATCGGCTGTGGAATCAAGAACTATTTTAATGCTCAGAATAAACTCTCCTTTTTACTGAAAAAGAGGCAAAAAACGGCTTGAGCATCAGGGTTTTTCCGTTTTGAGCACGGCACGTGCTCATTCCTTTGAAATTCCTTCCTCAACAACTTTCCGAAGGTTTTTATAAAGCGCATCAAGAGTTGAATAAAGGACTTCCCTCTGCTGTTCGTCCATAACTTCGTCCGAAACAGCGGAAATCGCAAGCTTTGCTCTTGCCGCAACAAATTCGGCGGTTTCCCTTCCTTTTTCGGTAAGGGTTATTTTTGAACGATAGGTTCTTACGACCTTTTTTTCTCTTTCAACAAGCCCTTTTTCTTCCATTTCCGCAAGAATCCTTGAAACGGCGGCTTTATCCTTATCGCAGATTTCGCAAAGTTCCTTTGCGGTAAGTCCCTCCTCATAACGGTGAAGGGTTGCAAGATACTGGGCAAAAGCTCCTTTATATCCGCGTTTTATCATTTCCGCCCTTTCGATTTTCTGTATCTGGCGGTGGATTCCGGAAATCACGTATGAAAACTGTTCAAAGCGGCTTATCATTCTTTTACCTCTTTTTCAAAATCGTTTCAGAAAAAGTTGACCAGTCAACAATTCCTGTTAAATTATTATACACCGCAAAAGTTGATTTGTCAACTTTTGTTCGTTTCCGCAACAAAAAAACCGAATATTGATTCCCGGAAAACAATGTGATAAAATAAAATTTGCAAAATAAATTATAAAAAAGGGGATTTCCTTTATGACTGATACAATGAAAGTAATAATCGGCGTGCTCCTTCCGTTCCTTGGAACAACCTTCGGTGCCGCCTGCGTTTTCTTTATGAAAGGCGAAATGAACCCGAAGCTGCAAAAAGCGCTTCTCGGTTTTGCATCCGGAGTTATGGTCGCGGCTTCCGTATGGTCGCTTATCATGCCGGGAATCGAAATGGCTGAAGCCGCCGGACAGATTGCATGGCTTCCGGCTGCGGCGGGTTTCCTTTGCGGAATGTTCTTCCTGCTCCTTCTCGACAGCCTTATTCCCCACCTTCACCTCAATTCGGATAAACCGGAGGGACGCCCCAGCAAGCTTGGAAAATCCTTTATGCTTGTTTTTGCGGTAGCACTCCATAATCTTCCGGAGGGAATGGCAGTGGGCGTTGTTCTTGCGGCAATGCTGAGCGGCGAAAGTGTTATTACCGCCGCCGGGGCTTTTGCTCTTGCAATCGGTATTGCGATCCAGAACTTCCCGGAAGGCGCGATTATCTCAATGCCGCTGGTGGGCACCGGTCTTTCAAAAGGAAAGGCTTTCAAATACGGATTCCTTTCTGGCGTTGTTGAACCCGTCGGCGCGCTGATGACTCTTCTGCTGGTTTCATTCATCGAACCGGTTCTGCCGTTCATCCTCTCCTTTGCCGCCGGCGCAATGATTTATGTTGTGGTGGAGGAGCTTATTCCCGAATCCCAGAGCGGCGACCACAGCAACATTGCAACCATCGGCGTCGCCATCGGCTTTGCGCTGATGATGATTCTCGATATCGCGCTGGGATGATTTACCGAACAGCCTCCCCTGATAGGGGAGGCATACTCAGAAAGGAGTTTTCAGATGATAAAAGTTGTCGCCGCCGTCATTGAAGATGGCGGAAAATTTCTTATCTGCAAACGCGGTCCCGGCGGGAACTGCCCCTTTCTCTGGGAGTTTCCGGGCGGAAAAATCGAACCGGGCGAAAGCCCTTCTGAGGCAATTATCCGGGAAATCCGGGAGGAACTTGAACTTGAAATCGAGCCTTCGGAGGTTCTTTGCGAATATCCTTTCGCCTATCCGGACCGGGAAATCTATTTTTACTTCATCCGGGCAAAAATTGCTTCCGGAGAAATGAAGCTCAATTTCCACGAGGACGCAAAATGGATAAAACCGCATGATAAAGCCATTTTTGAGTTCTGCCCCGCAGATATTGAAGCAATTAACAAACTTTAGAGTATTATACGCAGGAATATATAAAGAGGTTTTTATGATAAATTCGACCCTTTGCTATATAAAACACGACGGAAAATACCTTATGCTCCACCGGGTGAAAAAGGAAAACGACGCCAACAAGGATAAATGGATCGGCATCGGCGGAAAGTTCGAGGATAAGGAAAGTCCGGAGGACTGCATCCTTCGTGAAACGAAGGAGGAAACCGGACTCACCCTCACTTCCTATAAATACCGCGGAATCGTCACCTTTGTTTCCGACCGCTGGGAAACGGAATATATGCATCTTTTCACCGCGGATTCTTTCGAAGGCGAACTCATCGAATGCGACGAAGGGGAACTCGAATGGATAATCCCGGAAAAGCTGGATTCCATTCCGAAATGGGAGGGGGATAAAATCTTCCTCGACCTTCTGCAAAAGGAAGTTCCGTTCTTTTCGCTGAAGCTCCGTTACGAAGGCGAAAATCTCCGGGAAGCGGTGCTTGACGGAAAACCGATTCTTTAAGGAGGGTTTTTATGATTTTCGGAACGCGGGATGAGGAAGTTGCCTTCCTCAAAAAACTCTGGACAGGTGAAAAAGTTCCCTGTCCGGAATGCGGACACGAATTTCTGGAGCACCTCCATAAGAAAGCGAAGAAAAGCGACACCGAATGGAAATGCCCGGAATGCAAAAAAATTTTCCGCACCATAAATATGCTGAAGGATCTTCCGGATAAATGACAGATTCCGGTTGACAAAACCGCCGTAAAAAAGTAAAATATATGGGCGGTATTTCCGCAGAAAAATTTAATAGCTGCCTCCTTAGTTAAATGGATATAATAAACCCCTCCTAAGGGTTAGTTGTGGGTTCGATTCCCGCAGGGGGTGCCAAAATGGAGCCGGAAGGTTACTATCTTCTGGCTTCTTCTTTTAAGTTGGATTGCAAAATTTGTCTAAAAGTGTCTGCTATATTCGAACAAGATGGAGGTAGAATCATGGATTTAACGATGAAAATCCAAAACATTAAAAACATAAACGAATTGGAAATACGGTTTCCATTAGATAAAGGCCTCTATGCCATCACTGGTGAGAATGGTGCAGGAAAAAGTACGCTTATCTCCTGCGCTTCAACTGTTTTCTATCAACTACCCATGTATGATTACTTTGGACGTCCCCAAGATGCTTCTATTGAATTCTCTATGGGGGAAGCTACGCGTGGCTGGTCTTTTACTAACAATCGCTGGCTTAAGAGCAACTCCGACGCTAAAATGAAACTCAATGGTTTTTATGAAGGAAGTATTATTTTTGGTAATCGCTTCAAGAATACAAAATTCTCTGTGATTCGTATTTTGGACAGATTGACCGTTGACGACATGTCTGTTGCTGATGAGTTTGTTAGAACGAACCTCGGTTTGATCTTGCACGACGATCCTGATTATTACAAAAAACTCTATGTGTTAAAATCATTGGTTGCCCACGATAAAGGAATATCTGGCACTCCTTACTTTTATCGCTTAAAAACTGGTGAACTTATCAACCAAGCAAGAATGTCGACCGGCGAAAACTTGCTAGTTAGTATATTGCATTCTTTACAACTCCTTTATAACAAAAGGACAAAGCACAATGATGGATGGCCTTGCATAGTTTTTCTCGATGAGATTGAACTTGCACTTCATGCCTCTGCACTCCGTCGATTAGTGCTGTTCTTAAAAAACATAGCTGAAGAAATCGATTTGGCGATTTTCTTCTCCACACATTCCATCGAACTGCTTCGAGAAATTAAATCACAGAATATTTATTACCTGCAGTACAATGTTGACGACTCGCTTTCTATAACTAACCCCTGCTATCCCGCTTACGCAACCAGAAACCTATATAGTGATGATGGTTATGGAAACGATATGGTAATCCTCGTCGAAGATGATTTGGCAAAACTTATAATAGAGCGAATTCTAATCGAAAAGTCCTTGCTACAAAATATTAGAATTAAAGTTCTTCCGACTGGTGGATGGACAAACACGATAACAATGGCATATGATATCGTATCGTCTAATCTTCTGGTAAAAGGAACCAAACTTGCTGTTGTACTCGATCGTGATATTAAGGACGAAGTTCCTGCTTTTATTAGTAATCACAAAGTGTACAGTGGAATTAAGCTCGACTATTTACCAATTAGAAGTCTTGAAAAATTTCTTCGCGACAATTTATTCGTAAAAGTGAACAGTACACTATTCTCTTTGCTCGACAGCTATGTCTTCCAGAAAAAACCGCTTAATGATATTTTAAGAGAATATAAGAAGAACAATGATAAGGATGATTCTGACGGAAAAATCCTTTATGGTTATCTTCTCAACGAATTGCGATCTATGCGCAAGGATCGGGAAGATCTGGTGGAAATCGTTGTAAAGTACATCATGGAGAATAACACAAGTGAAGTTGAAGAGTTAACTAGATATTTGTCAGAAAAAATTAGCGAATGAGTTTATGTCCTTCTATTATCTCCACACCCTTCCATTTACAGAGGTCGCGGATATTCTGTTTAATATCCGCTCTCAATTTGTTGTATATCAATTTTCGTCTGTATTTTGGACAAAATACTATGTGGTACTTGCACATCCACTTCGTATGTGCTAAACTTTCTGCCATAAGACATCACCTTTCTGATTTTTATTTGACGGCTTG
>JAFQBT010000124.1 GCA_017399625.1 Oscillospiraceae bacterium | reverse complement strand
TCAATGCAAAAAACTGAGGTTTTAAAATGAAGATAATAAAAAGTCTGGCGGTGGTTCTGGCGATGCTTGGAATTTTATCAATGCTTTTCGGCTGCAAAAAAGATAAAAAACCGGATTTTCCCTTTGATACGGAAAAGGCTTTTTATCAGCACAGGGACGGAGTTATGGCAGGCGGAAGATACGTTATCGAAACAAAGCCCGAAGGTTTTGTTGAAGTTTACAGCTATCCGATTCCTGTTCCGGAATACGAAGCGGGAATGAAAGATAAAGGCGCGGAAATCTATTATGTCGGCATAATGCCCGGAGAGGTTACCGTTACCGCAACGGAATATTATCCAACCTGCCCGCCGGAAAGCTTTTCGTTTGTTCTTGTTGTTGATGAAAACCTCCGGGTTTTTAAAAAAGAATGATTATAAAATAAATATAAGGAGTGAAAAAAATGAAAAAACTTATCAGTACCCTTCTTTGTGCTGCAATGATTTTTTCAATGGCGGCAACAGTTTTCGGAGCAACCGCTCTCGGAAATTTTGAAGTGAAGAAAACCGACGAAAACGGAAATCCGCTTGGCGGAGCGGAATTTGTTCTTATTCACGATGGAATGACCGAACCGGCATATTCCGCAGTATCTGACGAAAATGGTATTGCGCATTTTAAAAACGTTGCCGATGGTGCCTATAAGCTGAAGGAAAATACCGCTCCGAAGGGATTTGTAAAATCCGACGTGGAATGCACTGTAATCGTTGATATGGGAATGGTGCTTTCCGGATATGAAACGGACAATTCCGGAAACGTTGTTCCGGTTCCGTATCAGACGGTCATCTTTGTCAATAAAGCGGAACCGGCCGTAAACGATCCGCTCACCGTTTATATCCCGATTACAAAAATTGTTGAAAAAATCGGGGCTTATGCTCCGGGAAAAGAAATCTTTGCTTTTGAAGTTTATGATTTCCGCTATGACGGAAAAGTAAGCATCGTTTCAAACACAATTGAAACCGATGGAGAGGGAAAATATTACGGAGATATCGTGATCGAGGTTGAAACGGAAGATATTGTTCTCGAAGGTTTCCTCATAAGGGAGATCAAAGGCGGCAAAGCCGGATGGAATTATTCCGATTCCGTCTGGGAAGCAATGCCGGTTTTTGATCCCAACGGCGGCTGGACCGGAGATTTTGAATATACCATTATTGAAAACGGCGACCCGGTAACCTATGGCGAAGCATTTTTTGTAAATAAATATTACAGATCCTTTGTTCCGCAGGACCAGAGACCTCCGGAAAAAACAGAAGAATCCAACCCCAACACCGGCGCACCGGTTCTCTTTTACGTTCCGGTAATTGCCGCAGCGATGGGAGCTGCCGCTGTTCTTGGAAAAAGAAAATAACCGGATGAAAAAAACAGGGATTTGCTTTTTTTGGCAGAAGTAATCTTTGAACAGAAAAAAGAAGAGGAAAATAAAATGAAAAGAAAAATAACAATTTTGATTATTGCGCTTCTTGTTTTATGTGTCACCGTATTCTGCGGATGCACCGTAAATATAAATCTTCCGGAAAATGAGCAGAATCCCGAAAAACCGGCATCCTCCGAAAGCAGTTCCTCCGAAAGCAGTTCCTCCGAAAAACCGGCAGCAGGTTCCGAAGAAAGTTCTTCCGGTTCGGAATCTTCCGGAAGCGGAGTTGTTTCACCCGGAAAAAGACCTTTTAATCCGGAAACAAGCAGCGCTCCGGAGGAAAACACACAGAAAAACGATTCTTATAAAGAACTTATCGGAACGATGAAACAAAGCGGAGCTGCCTTCGGCGAAGCTTTCATCGGATATATTGAAGGACCCATGGGAACCGGCTATAAGGAATTTTTCGAAGAGCGGGGATATCTTGAAAAATATCCTTTCATTGCGGATATTCCTTATGAAAGATACGTTGAAACAAGCGGAAAAGAAATGTACTGCATTGTTCCGAAAGATAAAAATTCCTCCGTTTCGGTAACCGAATGGAAATATTCCCCGACCAGAGGCGGAAGTTACGGAAAGGTGCTTTATAAAAGCGATTCCGGAGAACCGATCCTTATAACCTGTAACGAAAAGGAAAACATTCCGAACGTAAAGGTTGTGATCGTTGATTCCGACGGCAAGGTTTTTGAATTCAGCCCGGTCTATAATTCCCAGCTTGGATGGCTTGAAGTTTACCAGACCCCGGAGGCATACGCTTACGATTTCACCGTTTATAACAAAAGCGGAAGCGGCGGCGAAATTCTTGTTTTCAGCGATCTTCTCGGGGATTGGGCGGGAATTTATACCCCGGACGCAAAAACCGAAGTTCTGTTCCATTTCACTTTTTACCGGGGAGCTTACGGCGAACCCTGCGTCAACTTCTGGTATATGAAAAACAGAACGGTAATCGAATATTACGAAGGATACGCCTATGAACAATATGACGAAAACGGAGAATTCACCGGAAGCCTTATCCTTGAAATGACCCTTACCCAGGGAACAAATTCCGCGGAAAAAGGTCCGATTCTTCTGATGTCAACATATGAATTCAGAAGGGCGGAATGGGACAGAGGCTGGATTGTTGCAAGCTGCACCGGAGGAGTTCCCCTGATGGAAGAATTCGGTCTCGGCTGGTTCGAAATGGAAGAAACAATGGGATAAAAAGAAAGGAGATTTTTTATGGGTCTTTTTGATGTCCTTAAACAGCAGGCAAAAAACGCCATCAAAACAAACGGAAACAAAATCGGAAAAGAAATCGGCGACAACATCAAAAATGCCGTAAAAACCGCCGCAAACAAATCCGAAACCGTTGTTTTTGATGAAATCCCCGGAACATACGAAGATTTTATAAATCTTCCGGAAGCGAAGATGAAAACGCCTTTTGATACCGCGGCAATGACCGTTCTTGCGTTCTGCGTCTATCCGGAAAACCGGGAGCTTTCGATAAAAATGCTCAATTTCCTCCGGGGACCAAGACCTTTGAGCGGAATCGACGCAAATTTTATCCGGGACAGATTTATGGACGGAAGGGATTATGTTCCCCGTTCCTATTTCAAAGGAGCAACCCCGGAAAACGATTACCGGGTAAACCCGCCGTATTCCGTCGTTGTAAGCGAAAATCCTTACAGCTATGAAAACAAAGGCTATGCAAAACTTTTCGTCCGCTCCGGAGGAGCAGATTCTTTGAGAGAAATAGTCCTGAGAGAAGCAAAGGACGGAAAATGGTATCTTTGGGAACAGTTTATACTCGGCGATATCCGCCAGCCGGAAAGCGCCGATCCGTGGGCATAAAAAACATTGAATAAAAATAAAACGATAAAAAAGAAAAGGAGTGCTGAATTATGGGTCTTATCAAAGCTGCATTTGGTTCCGTCGGCGGAGTTCTTGCCGATCAGTGGAAGGAGTTCTTCTATTGTGAATCCATTCCCGCAAATGTTCTTGTAACAAAAGGACAGAAACGTACCGGAAACCGCAGTTCCAACACCAAAGGTTCCGAAAACATCATTTCCAACGGTTCTGTAATCGCCATTGCCGACGGTCAGGCAATGATCATCGTTGAACAGGGCAAAGTAGTGGATATCTGCGCGGAACCCGGCGAATACACTTATGATATGTCCACCGAGCCTTCCATCTTTGCGGGCGATCTCGGCGAAAGCATCAAACAGAGCTTTGCCGCCATCGGAAAACGTTTCACCTTTGGCGGTGATACCGGCAAGGATCAGAGAATCTATTATTTCAATACCAAAGAGCTTATCGGAAACAAATACGGAACTCCCAGTTCCGTTCCTTTCCGCGTTGTTGACGAAAGAGCGGGAATCGATATCGATATCAACATCCGCTGCTTCGGCGAATACAGCTATCATATCTGCGACCCGATTCTCTTCTACACCAACGTATCCGGCAATGTAACTTCCGAATACACCAGAGATAATCTTGACAGCCAGCTTAAAACCGAGCTTCTTACCGCTCTTCAGCCGGCATTCGCAAAGATTTCCGCAATGGGAATCCGCTATTCTGCACTTCCGGGTCATACCACCGAACTTTCCGATGCACTTAACGAAGTTCTTTCCGAAAAATGGAGCGGACTTCGCGGAATCGAAATCGTTTCCTTCGGCGTTTCTTCCGTAAAAGCCGAGGAAGAAGACGAAAAGATGATCAAAGAAATGCAGCGCAACGCGGCATTTATGGATCCCACCAGAGCGGCGGCACATATGGTCGGCGCACAGGCGGCAGCAATGCAGTCCGCAGCAAATAACCAGGGAGCAGGTCCTGCCATGGCCTTTATGGGCATGGGCATGGCTCAGAATATGGGCGGCGTAAATGCCGCAAACCTTTATCAGATGGGACAGCAGCAGACACAGATGGGTGTTCCGAATCCTCAGATGGTCGAAGCTGCAAAAGATCCCAGAAACGCAATGCCGACTCCTGCCGGATGGACCTGTTCCTGCGGACAGACCGGAAACCAGGGCAAATTCTGCATGGGCTGCGGTGCGGCAAAACCGGAACCCCAACCTGTCGACAGTTGGAAATGTTCCTGCGGAGCAACCGCAACCGGTAAATTCTGTACCGAATGCGGTGCACCGAAGCCCGTTGCAGAAGGCTGGACCTGCTCCTGCGGCCAGGTAAACAAAGGAAAATTCTGCCCGAACTGCGGCGCAAAGAAACCTGCCGGAGTTCCCCAGTATAAATGTGATAAATGCGGCTGGGAACCGGAAAAAGGCACAAAACCTCCGAAATTCTGCCCGGAATGCGGCGACCCCTTCGATGACGGCGATATTCAGTAATCAATAAAACGAATTATCCGTAAATCCAAAAGGAGGCAATCCAATGGGTTTTTTCGGTAAACTTTTTGGAAAAAACAAAAAACAGCCGGAAGGAATACTTGACGGCCCGGATATGGCGTGTGTTACGCGGCCTCCGGTCGCCGGCCTTTGGAAATGCTCCTGCGGAGCAAACGCAACCGGAAAATTCTGCCACGAATGCGGAGCAAAGAAACCCGACGGCATTTATAAATGCGATAAATGCGGCTGGGAACCGGAAAAAAGCACAAAACCTCCGAAATTCTGCCCGGAATGCGGAGACCCATTCGACGACGGCGATATTCAGTAATCGGCAAAAAATATCCTGCGCTTCAAAGCGGAGCGCAGGATTCCTCCAATAAAAAAGGAGGCTAAGAATGAAAAAAATATTTTTAATATTCGCTATTTTAATTATGATAACTTCGGTTTTCTGCGGCTGCGGAGGTGAGGAAGATATGAAAACAGCACCGGGAACTCTTGTTGGAATCCACTACAACATAACAAACGGTTCCGTTGCAAACGCTGATTTTTATATTTATGTGACACCTTATAATTTTGTCGCAGAATATATGCCGGAGAATGAAGATGAGTGGATATATGATGAAGTAACTCTTGGCTATGTTATGACCGAAAAAACCGGAGAGGTTACCAAAGAACAGTGGAAAGCAATTGAAGAAACCGTTCTTACGGTCTATCCGGAAATCGCTCCGAGAGAGATAAAGGAAAGCTTCTTCAAAAAACTGATGAAGAAATTTATCGTAGAGCCGACGATTCTTGATGGCGGTGATTCCACAGAAATTTCCGCTGAATGGCAGACAGAAGAAGGAATCGTCACCGAAAATCTTTATAATCCCC
Source organism: Oscillospiraceae bacterium (assembly GCA_017399625.1). Taxonomy (GTDB): domain Bacteria; phylum Bacillota; class Clostridia; order Oscillospirales; family Ruminococcaceae; genus UMGS1668. Next base: position 2,983 of record JAFQBT010000124.1, on the reverse strand, counting down.
AGGGAACAAACGGTTACAGACTTCATCTGCTCCTTCAGGAACTTGCCGACCCAATCGGAAGAGAAATTCCCGAACTTGAAAAAAATGAACAATGACAGGAGGATTTGACTATGGGACTTTTTGGAAAACTTTTTGAAAAAGAAAACTGCGCTTTCTGCGGAAAGGAACTTGGCGTTTTCGGAAAGAAAAAACTTGAAGACGGCGTAATGTGCGGAAAATGTCAGGAAAAACTTTCGCCTTGGTTCACCGACAGAAAACAATCCACCATTGCGGAAATTCAGGCACAGCTTGATTACCGCGAAGCGAACAAGGAAAAAGTTGCAGCGTTCTCCACCACCAGAACTTTCGGAAGCTACACAAAGCTCCTTCTTGATGAGGATAACCGCAAATTCATGGTAACTTCCGCAAGAAACCTTGAGGAAGCAAATCCGGACGTCCTTGATTTTTCCGACGTTACCGGATGTACCGTTGATATAGATGAAAGCAGAGATGAGCAGACCCGCACCGATCCCGAAGGAAAAGAGATAAGCTATAACCCTCCGAGATATACTTACAGCTATGACTTCGATATTATCATCAACGTCCGCAACCCCTATTTTGATGAGATGAGATTCAAACTTAACGGAAGCTCCGTCGAAATCGAAACCAGAGGAACCATCCCTCCAAGACCGGAAAACAACATTGAATACAGAGAATACAAAAAGATGGGCGAAGAGATCAAAGAGGCTCTTCTCGATGTCCGCCAGCAGGTTCGTGACGAAGTTGCCGCTGCTGCAGCACCCAAAGCTGCGGTTACCTGCCCTTATTGCGGCGCAACCACAACTCCCGATGCAAGCGGATGCTGCGAATACTGCGGAGGCGCGGTAAACGGATAATGTGAATTTATCGGAAACAAAAAAACAGCCTGACAGAAAAAGTCAGGCTGTTTTTTTATCGGGGAATCGTATTGCACCAATTTGTGGGTGCATGCACCAAAATTGCACCAACAGGTGTCTGCGACACGTACCAAAACCGCACCAACAGCCCTTGCTCCCATTGAATCACGGTGTCCGCAAAATGTATAATATATTTGCAGGAAATTTTGAATGACCACCGCGAAAGCGGATGATTTACGAAGGGAGAAAAAATTATGTTCTTTGATTTATTCGGAAAAGCAGACAAAAACGGCGACGGAAAAGTTGATATCTGGGAAAAAGCCGAACAGGCCTATGCCTTTGATACTGTGATGGGAACAAATTTCACCGGTTTTTTCCCCGAGCATGATATGCATGATTCCGACGATTTTGATATTGATGAGGAAACCGACAGAATTTTTGACAACGAATATCTCGGTGACGACTGGTAAATCTCAGATAACGCATAAAAAAGGTCCGTGCTCAAAAAATGAGCACGGACCTTTTTATTCGGAAATATATGAGCACATGGTGCTTTCGGTGATGGCGGAATGTTTTATATGAAGATGTTTTCCGCCTTTGAAAGCAAGGTCGATTTTATCGATGGTTCCGTTTTCGCTTTCGGGAATGTCGATGTTTCTGACATAATCGTTGATTAGCTTTGAGCTTGTGAAGCTGAAGCGGAAAGCTTCGTCCGAATCCGGGCTTTCGCGGAAAATTCCGCCGCGGATATGCTGAATGAAAAAATCCTTGTCGTAGATATTAATCGACAAAACGCCGCCGGAAAGATAAGCCATGATAACCGAATATCCGGAATAGAGAAAAAGCGGGGAGAACGGATATTGCGAATCGCCGAGGTTATAAACCTCCTTGACGTATAAATCTTTAAAATCCGTGCCGTTCTGTTCGATGAAATCACGTAAATCCTTCGGGGTGCAAAATTCTTTTTTCAAAGCCATGGATTTTTCTCCTTTGAGATTATTCTGAAAACAGTATAACGCAAAGGGAAAGGAAATGCAAATTTCACGGGTATTGCATTTTTTTCTGCCGGTGATAAAATAAAGAAAAAGGCGGTGAAACTATGATTTCATTTAATGATATTGAAAAACTTTTCTCCTCAGATTTGCAAAAAGAATTTTGCATTGAAATTGAATTTTCGGTAAAAGAAAATGAAAGATATAATTCCTGCTGGATGGGAAAAATGCCCGATGAAAATAATCCTGAAAAGGAGATTTATTGGTTCGGATTAACAGAGGACGGCGGCGAAGGATATGATTACGAAAACTTTGAGGATTTTTCTTCCGCACCGGTTTTCGAAGGAAAATCCATGAAAGAAATATGGGATAAAATTGAAATCATTTCCATCGACGGATTGGATCCGGAAAAAAGAATTTTGGTTTATATCGGATAAAAGCGGAGGATTTATGGACGGAAAAATTTTTGAAATCGTAAAAAAGCATATCGATGAATATGATTATATGGAGCTGCTTTCCTCCTGCGGCTGTCCGAAGGACGAATTCGATATTGAATCGGAACATATCAGCAGGCTGATAAATCCGGAATCGGATACGGGAGAGATTGCGGAAATTATCGCAAAAACTTTTGAAAAATATTTCGGAAACCCCGAAAATCCGAAAAAATTCCTTGAAATTGCGGAAAAGATAAGAATAGATTTAACTGAATAATTAAGAGATCCGGATAAAGCATCCGGATTTTTTTGTTTCAGCAAAACAATCCGTTGCTTTTTCCGGCGGTTTGTGATAATATATAATTAAGTAAAAATATGTATAAGCAAAAGTATGTTTTGCTTTTTCATAAATTGGTTTTTGGTCCTAAAAAACGAAAAATCAGGAGGAAACGACATTATGAGCGACACCCATGAACAGATAAGAATAGTTCAGGAAACCGTTGCGGGTAAAGAAATAACCTTTGCGCATGTAATCGGCGGTCCTGCGCCTATCATATATCAGAAACTGGGTCTTAACCCCTCCATAGATTACACCTCCAACGCTATCGGAATTATGAATATGACTCCGCCCGAATCCGCAGTTATCGCTTCCGATATCGCGGTTAAAAGCGGCAACGTATAT
>JAFQBT010000123.1 GCA_017399625.1 Oscillospiraceae bacterium | reverse complement strand
GGTATGCGCAGGAACACCTCATCCGTCTGCTTCACAGACACCTTCCCCTCTGGGAAGGCTGTCCCTCCGGGAATCCTTTTTTCGGCGGTTTTTTAATCATTCTGCACTTTGCACTATGCATTGTGCATTAAAAAAGCACCCTTGCGGGTGCTTTTTTTAAATGCGGCCGAAGCGGGTTGTTATTTCGAGGATATATTTTCCGAGTTCTTCGGAAGCGAAGCCGGGTTTTGCCCTCCAGGTCCAGTTTTTATCCGAAAGAGTGCCGGGGTGGTTCATTCTTCCGGTTTCGCCAAGTTCAAGATAATCCTGCATCTGGATGACGCAAAGGCGGCTGTTGGAAGCCATGCATCCGCGGATGATTCCTTTTGCGAAGCCCTCCTCCCCGGAAAGGCCGAGATATTTCTTTGCTTCCGCAAGGTCGCTTTCCGCAACATCCGAAAGCCACTGAACAAGGGTCGGGTTATCGTGGGTGCCGGAATAAACAACGGAATTTTCCGGGTATGTATAGGGGAGATAGTTGCCCTCCTCCCGGGAATCGAAGGCAAACTGCATTACCTTCATGCCCGGATAACCGGAATCCTCCTGGAGCTTGCGGACTTCCGGAGTTACAAAGCCAAGATCCTCGGCGATGAAATCGATTTCCGGAAGGGCATTCTGCACGGCGCTTATGAACTCCATTCCCGGACCTTTTTCCCATCTTCCGTTCATGGCGGTATCGTCCTCCGCAGGAATCGACCAATAACTTTCAAATCCCCGGAAATGGTCGAAGCGGACGATGTCATACATGTGTTTTGCGGCGCCGAGGCGTTTTATCCACCATTTAAAGCCGGAAGCTTTCATCTTTTCCCAGTCATAAAGGGGATTTCCCCAGAGCTGACCGTCCGCACTGAAGGAATCCGGAGGACAGCCGGCAACTCTTTTCGGGTTTCCGTTTTCGTCAAGCTGAAATTCCTCCGGCGATGACCAGATTTCCGCCGAATCCAGCGGAACATAGATCGGGATATCGCCGACGATTTTTATTCCGTTTTCGTTGGCATAGCCCCGGAGTTTTTCCCACTGCTCAAAAAATTCGAACTGGAGAAAATAGCGGAAGGCAATTTCGTCTTTTAATTCTTCGCGTTTTTCCGCAAGAGCCTTTTCGTCCCTTCTGCGGAGTTCCTCCGGCCATTCGGTCCAGGGTTTTCCGCCGAAGGAATCCTTTATTGCGGTGAAAAGGGCATATTCCGAAAGCCAGTTTTCGTTTTCCGCAACGAATTTTTCGTATTCCGCATCCGGAACAAAGCGGTTGTATGCAAGGCGAAGAACCTTCGCCCTGCTCTGATAAATGGCGTTGAAATCGGTTTTTTCCTCGTTTTCGCCCCAGAAGAAGGATTCCGCTTCGGATTTTTCGAGCAGACCTTTTTCCATAAGGGTTTCGAGGTCGATGAGATAATGGTTTCCGGCAAATGCGGAGCAGGACTGATAGGGCGAATCGCCGTAGCCGGTGGGGCTCAGCGGCAGAATCTGCCAGATTTTCTGTCCGGCTTTTTTGAGGAAATCCACAAATTCAAAGGCATTTTTTCCCATGGTTCCGATTCCGTAAGGTCCCGGAAGGGAAGTTATATGCATCAAGATTCCGCTTTCTCTCATTGGGAAAGGCTCCTTATAAATAAATTTATTTTTAAAATCGGTGTTCACCGGAAAAGGGCGAACACCGTTTTTTTGCGTTTATATTTTCCCGGTGCTCTCCTTCTGATGAACGGCGAAGGGAACGGTTTCGTGCCGGGAGGTTCCTTTTTTCTTTACGCAGTCCAGAAGGATCTCAACGCTCCGGACTGCCATTTTCCGGACGGACTGCTCAACGGTGCTCAGCTTCGGAACAAGGAAGGAACCGAGGGCAAGACCATCGAATCCAAAGACGGAAACGTCCTCCGGAACGGAAAGACCGTGGTCCTTGAGGGCACGGATGGCTCCGATTGCCATAACGTCCGCCGCGGCAAAAAGAGCGGTGAAATTCCGGTTGTTTTCAAGAAGGCGGCAGGTTGCGTCGTAACCGTCCTGATATGAAAAACGGACTCCGCAAAAATCCTTTTCAACGTCGAAATCGATACCGTGCTCTCTGCAGGAATCGAGACAGCCTTCGAAACGAAGGCGGCCGGTATCGGAATGTTCTCTGTCGCCGCCGACCACTGCGATTCTCCGGTGACCCATTTCGATAAGGGTATCCATGGCGCATTTTGCCGCCTTGCGGTCATCGGTGGAAACGCTTGAAAGATTTTTGAACGGAAGATTTGAACCGTCGTTGGAAACAAGCACGCAGGGAATTTTTATTTTGTCAAAATCAGAAAGGAAATGTCCGGTGTTTCCGCCGAGGATAAGGATTCCGATGGGCTTTTTTTCTCTGCAAAGGCGCACCGCACGAAGAACTTCGTTGTCGTCCTCGTCGATATAGTCCACCAAAAGGGGATATTCCGTTTTTGCGATTTCGCTCTGGATATTTTCCACAAGCGAACCGAACATTTCGTTGGATGTTCCCTTGACTACCACAAGGACGGAATTGGAGCTTTGCTGTTTAAGGCGCTTTGCGTTATCGTTGATTTCGAATCCGCTTTCCTCAACCGCCTTCATGATTTTTTTGCGGGCTTTTTCGCTTACGTTGGGCTGGTTGTTAAGAACGCGGGAAACGGTTGCAACGCCATAGCCGCTGAGCTTTGCAAGGTCCTTTATAGTGGCTGCTTCCAAGGGAACACCTCCTTTTTCATCAGATTTCAGATTATGTATCAGCCTTTAACTGCGCCGGCGGCAACACCTTTGATGATGTGTTTCTGGCAGGTGAGATAGAAGATGATAACGGGGATGATGCTCAGAAGAATGAGAGCCATTGTTGCGCCGAGGTCAACGGTGCCGTAGCTTCCCTTGAGGTACTGGATATGGATCGGGATGGTTCTGTATTCGGTTCTGTCGAGTACGAGATAGGGAAGAAGATAGTCGTTCCAGATCCACATGATTTCGAGGATCGCAACGGAGATAAGGGTGGGTTTCATCATCGGGAGAACGACGCTGAAGAAGGTGCGGAAGGGGTTGCAGCCATCGATTGCGGCGGCTTCCTCAATATCCAGCGGGATTCCTTTTACGAAACCGACGAACATGAATACCGCAAGACCCGCTCCGAATCCAAGGTAAATTACCGGGATGGTCCAGGGGGTGTTGAGCTTGAGGGTATCGGCGGTTTTGGAAAGGGTGAACATTACCATCTGGAAGGGAACGACCATGGAGAAAACGCAGCCGTAATAAACGATTCTGCAGACAAGGGAGTCAACGCGGGAGATATACCATGCCGCCATGGAGGTGAAAACAAGGATGAGCGCGGTTCCGAGGATGGTGATGACAATGCTGTAAACAACGGATTGTGCGAAGGGATATCCGCCGAAGGTCATGCCGGTGATGAAGTTGTTAAATTCGGCAAAGCTTTCGCCGGTGGGCCAGCCGAAGGTATCGGTTTTTACGAAGGTGTTGACCTTGAAGGAGTTGATTACAACCATGAGCACCGGGAATACATAGAAGATGGAGAGAAGGATGAAAAGAACCGTTGTAAGATTTTTTCCGAGTTTTTCTTTCTGGAAGGAGCCTTTCATTACTGCTGTACCTCCTTTTTACGGGTTGCGGTGAGCTGGGCAATTGCCAGGGTTGCAACAAGGATGAAGAACAGAACCGCTTTTGCCTGGGCAACGCCGCGGGATGCGGTGTTCTGTCCATAGAAAGTATTATAAATATTGAGCGCGAGCATTTCGGTTGTGCGTACAACGGATGCATCGGGATTGATTTCAAAAGGATAACCGCCGGTAAGGGCAAGGTTCTGGTCAAAGAGTTTGAAGCCGTTGGTAAGGGAAAGGAAGGTGCAGATTGTGATGGAGGGCATTACGTTCGGAATTGTGACCTTGAAAAGGGTCTGCCAGCCGTTTGCGCCGTCGATTTTTGCAGCTTCGAGCATATCCTCCGGAACAGCCTGGAGTCCTGCGATATAGATGATCATCATATAACCGATCTGCTGCCAGCAGGTGAGGATTATTAATCCCCAGAAGCCCCATTCCTTATCCATAAGGATGGAGGTCTGGTAATATCCGAGGAAGCCGTCGAAAATCATGCTCCAGATATAACCGAGAACGATACCGCCGATGAGGTTCGGCATGAAGAAAACAGTTCTGAAAAGGTTTGCGCCTCTGATTTTCTGAGTGAGGGCATAGGCAACAGCGAATGCAAAGACATTTATGAGCACAAGGGAAACAACCGCAAAAACGGCGGTGAATCCGAAGGAATACATAAAGCTCTGGTCCTGGAGGGCTTTTTCATAGTTCGAAATTCCGACCCATTCCCAGTTACTGGTGGTCTTGAATTTGCAGAACGAAAGGAAAAGTCCGTGGAAGAAAGGCCATACAAAGCCGATGAGGAACGCCGCTACCATCGGAACAAGGAAAAGCGGTGCCCAGCGCTGGATCGGTCTGCGGATCATATCGCTGTTGACCGCGGAACTGTCGTGTTTGATTCTCATCTGATCAACTCCTGCCAATTGATTTTTCAAAAAAAGTTCGCCTTCGGGACTTCGTGCGGTCCTTTTGGCGATATATGTAAAAACGGAGCGAGCGTTAAGCTCGCTCCGTTTTGTCAAAGCGAAACTGCTTTGAAGTTTTTAAACGTTAAGATTATCAGCCGTTAGCAAGAGCGTACTGAGTTGCCCAACCGTCGATGAATGCGGTTACAACAGTTGCCCAGTTTGCATCGGTAGGATCTGCGTTGTATGCGTTGATTGCTGCAACAGCAACTGCACGGTAATCGTCAACGTTGGGCTGATAGTTGGTAACCCAAGCGAAGTTGTAGCAGCCGTCTGCAAGATATGCGTTAGCCTGTGCAAGGAATCTGTTGGTGGATTCTGCAGCAGATTTATAGGGCATTACGCCGAAGGTGGTAACAGCCATTTCGGAAGCTTCGGGATCGGTTACGAGCCATACGAGGAAGTCCATGGTTGCCTGGATGTCTTCTTCGGAAGCGGTTCCGTTGATTGCCCAGTAGTTTTCAGTACCGCAGTTGAGACCTGCTTTTTCTTCGCCTTCAATGCCGCTGTAATAAGGGATCATATAAAGATCTTCAGCGTTCATGCCTTTGTCGAGGAGGCCCTGGTATTCCCAGTTACCGTTGCAGTAGAATGCTGCTTCGCCGTTTGCGAATTCAGCTGCTGCATCGAAACCGCCGTTTGCAAGTTCTTTACGATCGGTGGTGGAGTTAACAAGCATGAGATCGAAGAGGTTGCGGAAGTTGTCCATGTATGCACCGGTGAGGGTTGCAGGGCCATAAGCGCCGTTGCCCCATGCTTCGGGATCATCACGGAATTCGTGTACGTATTCGAGGTTGATGAGGTGGCCGGTGAATCTCCAGGAGGAAGAACCGTCCATACCTGCGGAAGTGAATGCGGAGAAGCCGAGGGTATCTTTGTTTGCGGTGATGTCTTCAACAACAGCTTTGAGGGTTTCGAAGTTGGTGATTTCGGAAACGTCGTGGCCTGCTTCGTTAAGAAGAGCGTTGTTTACGATGATACCGTAGCATTCATAGCAGTAACCGATGGAAACAAGTTTGCCTTCTTCGTCATATACGTTGTAAGCGTCGGTTGCAAGTTCTGCTTCGATGGGGGTTCCTGCAAGGTCGAGGCAATATTCGCCCCAGGTGGGAACACCGTTGGGAGATACTACGAAGATGGTAGGAGCATTGCTCTTGTCCATTTCAGCAGTAAGGGTTTCGCTGTAGGTACCGGAAGCAGCGGTTTCGATTTTTACTTCTACGCCGGTTTCTGCGGTATAGAGGGCAGCGATTTCTTTGAGTGCTTCGTCGGATTCGGGTTTGAAGTTGAGCCAGTAAACGGAACCGGTTGCTGCGGGTTCGTCGTTACCTTCGCTGGGGTTCTCGGGGGTTTCGGGAGCTTCTTCCTGTCCGCATGCTGCGAAAGAAAGAACCATTACGAGAGCCATGAGAATAGCAAAAAGCTTTTTCATTTAGTTTTCCTCCTAAATAAATTTTTGGGTTTTTTCAAAGCCCTTGTTTTTTTTTGGAAACGATTCCACCGTTTCCTCGCATTAAATAATACACTTTTAAAAAGGCATTTTCAACCGGTTTCAAAAAGTTCTGCGTTTTGGATAATCGGGGGGATTTTATTTTGTTGATTATTACCATAAGTTTTTAAAAAGTATTGGAAATTTGGGGGAAATTTGCGTAATTTTGCGTTTTTCAATTTCAGCAATATGTCGGTTTTTGAAGTTTTTCTTTCATTTTTAAAGTGTTAAAGCTTTATCATGGCAAAACAGCCGCCCTTTTGCAGGAGTTCCGTCAACAAAAAGTCCCCTTGCCTGAAGTGGCTGGCATTTCCGCAGGAAATGACCGGGGGATTCTTTTCAAGTTGAAAGTTGAAAGTTGAAAATGCAGGAACGGATATCATCCGCACGGTTTTTCTGAAAGCCCCCCTTGTCAAAGGGGGGTGGTTTTGGCTTTGCCAAAACCGGGGGGATTCTGTTGAAATTACCGGCTGAATTTGGCGGGATAGGATTTTCCCCTCATCCGTCAAAACCTTCGGTTTTGCCACCTTCCCCCAGGGGAAGGCTTTTTAGGAATTTTCTGAATCCGTCGGTGAGGATATCTATGTTGCGTTCGTCCATAACGGTATCGCGCGGAGTATG
>JAFQBT010000122.1 GCA_017399625.1 Oscillospiraceae bacterium | reverse complement strand
TTGCAATAGGCGAATGTTACTGGTTTACCAGTAGCAGGGCAAGCGATGCAATGGTAATATTCAGTGCCCCTTCGAGGGGTCAGCAAGTACTGACCCTTCTAGGGTCTGAGCAAACCACTAGTTTACTAGTGGTTATGATTCAATACTCAATTATTTAAGAATTTCGATTCCGCCGATAAGAGGAAGAGGTTTCATTTCGCCTTTGACCGCGTTGATGATTCCGATTATGAAAAGAACAAAGATTACAATACCGAGTGCTCCGGAAAGGAAACCGCCGATATCGCCAAGAATAAAGCTGAGAATAGATCCGACAATACCTGCCAGGATATCAACGAGGAAAAGAACAAGTCCCTGGTTTATATGATAACGTACAAACGGATCATTTCTTGCAATAAAAACAGGAATAAGAATAAGAAGTCCAAAATAAGAAAGTACTGCCATACCTTTGTTGCGCTGCATTGAAATTTCCTCCTTAAAAATACAATCAATTATTTTTTATTTAATATCGTCGCTGTTGAAAGGGTCGCCGCATTCGGGACAGAATTTCGGCGGATTTTTGGGGTCTTCCGGTTCCCAACCGCATTTGTCGCATTTATAAAGGGGCTCACCGGCGGGTTTCTTTGCGCCGCATTCGCTGCAGAACTTGCCTTTGTTAACTGCGCCGCAGGAACATACCCAGCCATCTGCAGGTTTTGCCGCGCCGCAATTGGTGCAGAATTTTCCGGTGTTTACCGCTCCGCAGGAACAGGTCCAGCCGCTTGCCTGTGCAGCGGGTGCAGGTTTCGGCTGCTGTGCCGCCTGCTGCTGTCCCATTGCATAAAGATTCTGTGCGTTGATTCCGCCTGCGCCCTGTGCCATGTTCATGCCCATAAACGCCATTGCTGCGCCTGCGCCTTCGTTTGCGGCCGCTGCCTGCATTGCCGCTGCCTGCGCGCCGACGAGATGAGCCGCCGCTCTGGTGGGATCCATAAATGCGGCATTGCGCTGCATTTCCTTGAGCATCTTCTCGTCTTCTTCTTCCGCTTTTACGGAAGAAACGCCGAAGGAAACGATTTCGATTCCCCGAAGTCCGCGCCATTTTTCAGAAAGAACTTCGTTGAGGGCATCAGCCATTTCCATGGTGTGTCCCGGAAGTGCGGAATAGCGGATTCCCATGGAGGAAATCTTTGCGAATGCCGGCTGGAGAGCGGTCAGAAGCTCTGTTTTGAGCTGGCTGTCGATTTCGGTTCTGGTGAACTGATATGCAACATTTCCGCAGACGTTGGTATAGAAAAGAATCGGGTCCGCAAGGCGGTAGCTGTATTCACCAAAGCAGCGGATATTGATATCAATATCAATTCCGGCTCTTTCGTCAACAACCCTGAACGGAACGGGGTTCGGAGTTCCGTATTTGTTGCCGATGAGTTCCTTGGTGTTGAAATAATAAACGCGCTGGTCCTTTGCTGTATCGCCGCCGAAGGTAAAACGTTTGCCGATGGTTCTGAAGGTATCAAGAATGCTGTCGCTGAGTTTGCCTGCAAAAATCGAAGGCTCGGTGGACATATCGTATGTATATTCGCCGGGTTCGGCGCATATATCCACAACTTTGCCCTGCTCAACAATGCACATGCACTGTCCGTCGGCTATGGCGATTACGGAACCGTTGGAAATGATATTGTCCTCACCTTTGGTGTTGGAACTTCTTCCGCTTGTTCTTTTTTCACCTTTTCTTGCAATTACTTCTGCCGGAAGAGCGTCGCAATAGAAATACTCCTTCCACTGATCTGCCAGAACGCCGCCCACTGCGCCGCCGATGGCTTTAATAAGTCCCATGGAAAACATCTCCTTTTTATATTGGAATACAGCTTTATTATAATATTTTTATGCCTGCTCTGCAATAGTTTTATTTTGTTTTCCCTGCTTCCTCAACAAGTTTTTCAATTCCGGAAACAGAGCGCAGAAGATTCCGGTCGATGCGGGTTATCTGAATTTCTATTCCTTCATCCTCCAGAGCGGAAAGGAGTTCGATGGTGGCATAGGAATCCAGCAGACCGGATTCGATAAGGTCGATGTCTTCATCAAAAACCCTTTCGTCTTCGCAGATTTCGAAAAGAAGTTTTTTAACGTCGGTCAAAGATTCATAAGCTCCTTTCTGTCGGTTTTTCCGTTTTTGTTCATCGGAAGAGATTCAAGAACGCGGATATTTTTAGGAATCATATAGTCCGGAAGTTTTTTCAAAAGTTCCGCGCGGATTTTTTCTTCCGGAACATTCCCGGAAACGAAGGCTTTGAGAAAGCGAACTTCCCCTTCCGGATTTCTTTTGGCTATAACAGCGCAATTTTCAATTCCGGAAATTTCCGAAAGATTTGCTTCGATATCCGAAAGTTCGATGCGGTAGCCTTTGAATTTTATCTGGCTGTCCTTTCTTCCGCGGAAATAAAGTTTTCCGTCTTTTATAAAACCAATATCTCCTGTGCGGTAGCAGTCAATTCCGTTTTCGGAATAATAGCCGCCGCTTATTCCGCCGAGGTATCCTTTGAAAACAGATTCCCCTTTGAGCACGATTTCACCGTCTTCGATTACGATTTCCGCCGCTGCGGACGAAATTCTCCCCACCGGGAGAATTTCTTCGTGCTCAAGGATTTCCTTCGTGATTTCGATTGCGCAGACGGCGGAAGTTGCCTCTGTCGGGCCATAGGCATTTATTATCCGGATTTCCGGAAATCTTTCAAAAACGGCTTTTGCAAGGGATTTTTGCAGGGTTTCGCCGCAGAAATAAATACATTTGATGAACGGAAAATTTTCCGCATTGAAATCCCTGCTGAGCATACAGAGCCTCAGGAAGGTCGGCGTTGCAACGATTATATCCGTTTTATTTTCCTCAATTACGGAGAAAAGATTTGCAAAATCGCCGTTGTTTTCATACTGAACAAGGGCGTGACCGTTGGTCAGAGCATAATAAATCGCGGCGGTGCTCAGGTCAAAACCGAAAGAGGCATGGTTGAGCACGGCAGCGTGCTCAAATCCCCGGAGAGGTTCCAGCGCATTCATCCAGCGGATAAAATTTTCAAGATTGCTGTAGGAAATCGGAACACCCTTCGGTTTTCCGGTGCTTCCGGAGGTAAAAATGATATATGCGGTTTTGTTCTTTCCGCCGTTTTCTTCCGGATGTTTTATCCTTCTGAGCACGGTTTTTCCGCCGGTACAGTCCATGAGCACCAAAGCTCCGGAGGATTCGATAATGCTTTTTCTCCGTTCTTCCGGAAGGGAAATATCCACCGGGATATAGGCACATCCGGAGATTACGCAGGCGGTTATTGCCGCCATTGTTTCAAAATTCCGGCTTCCGATTATCGCGGCGGCGGAGCATTCTTCCGCGCTGATTTCCTCGGAAATCTCCTTTGCTCTTTCAAAAAGCTCCCGGTATGTAAAAGTTTTTCCGCCTGCGGAATATGCTGTTCTTCCTGAAAATTCATTCAGTATTTTTTCTGTATCAAAAATCATTCAATCATCTCTGATCTGTTCTTTCGGTATCAAGGAATGGTCATACATAACAAGGGAATGGTTATCAAGGATAAGCTCTTTTTTCATCTCTTTTCCGGTTTCCCTTTCGATAACAAGGCGGTAAACCTGGGAGATGCGGTAAAATTTTTCTCCTTCCTTCCGGAAGTGGTGGTTTTCCTCAACAAGTTTATAGCGGAAGGGATAGGGCTTTTCGCTCCGTAGTTCGCCGCAAAGTTCCCCGTCTTCAATCCAGACAACAATCTGGACTTTCTGCTCCGTATTATTTTTAAAGCGGTAGTCAACGTAGTTATTCACAACAGAAGTCCCTGTTCCGAAGGGCACTCTTCTTCTTTCATCAGGAAAAAGCGCATCCGAATGATGGTGGAGTTCCGTAACGGTCATCGGGCTGTTGAGAACAAGCCAATGGACCATGTTTGCCATCTGACAAAGCCCGCCGCCGATATCCGCGCCGAGTTTTCCTCCCCTTTTTATCACAAGACCTTCGAGGTATCCTTCCTTTTCGGTTGTTTTACCTACGGCTTTCCAGAAGGAAAAAGTTTCGCCGGGGTTTATTATGATTCCGTTTATCTTTTCCGCAGCAAGGCGGATGTTGGTCACCTTGTTTTCCTGAAGGCGGATGTCAACTCCCTCAAGGCGGCGGACAAGAACCGAGCTGTGGCTTTTTAAGATATTCGGAAGAAGTTCCGGGCTTTTTTCCTTTGCGATTTTTTCGCTGCTCAGGAAATCCTTTATGTTACGGCGGAGAGTTTCCTTCTTCACCGAAATTTTATAACATGTCGGGTTTATATCGCAAAAAAGTTTCCGTTTCATTCTGAAAAAAAGCGCCTCCTTCCAAAGAATATCATCTTTTCACAATTATATCACTTAATATTAATACTGTCATCAATCTGCGAAAGAATAAATATTCCGGAAAAGAATAAAAGCCTCCCATCGGGCGGCTTTTATTCTTTTTATCACGAAAGTTCGATCATATTGGTATAAAGCTGGTAATATTTTCCCTTCTGCTCAAGAAGGTCATCGTGGTCGCCGCGCTCAACAACTTTTCCCTGTTCAAGAACAAGGATAGCGTTGGAGTTGCGGACGGTTGAAAGACGGTGGGCAATAATGAACACCGTTCTGCCCTCCATAAGGCCGTCAAGACCCTTTTCGATGAGTTTTTCGGTTCGGGTATCAACGGATGAAGTTGCCTCGTCAAGGATCATTACAGGCGCTTCGGAAACCGCCGCCCTTGCAATTGCAAGAAGCTGGCGCTGTCCCTGGGAAAGGTTTGCACCGTCGGAATGGAGCATAGTATCGTAACCTTGCGGAAGGTGGCTTATAAAATAATGGGCGTTTGCTATTTTTGCGGCGCGGATGCAGTCCTCATCGGTGGCATCAAGCCTTCCGTAGCGGATGTTTTCCATAACCGTTCCGGTAAAAAGGTGGGTATCCTGCAGAACGATTCCAAGGGAGCGGCGCAGGTCGTCTTTCCGGATATCCCGGACGTTGATTCCGTCATAGATTATCTCGCCGCCCTGGATATCATAAAAGCGGTTGATAAGATTCGTTATGGTTGTTTTGCCTGCACCGGTGGAACCGACGAACGCGATTTTCTGTCCCGGTTTTGCAAAAAGCGAAAGGTCATGGAGAACCGGTTTTCCTTCAACGTATGCAAAATCCACATTGTTGAAGCGGACGTCGCCCCGGAGAGGAACTCTTTTTCCGTCCGGAAGAACCCAGTTATAATCGTTTCCGGAATGTTCAAGGGTAACTTTTCCTTCGTCAACCTCCGGTTCCATATCGAGAACGTCAAAGATTCGCTCCGCACCCGCAAGGGCAAGCATTATGGAGTTGAACTGTTCTGAAATCTGGCTTACTCTGTCCGCAAAGGTGCGGATATACTGGAGGAAGGCGATGAGAATTCCGCCCACCTGTTCACCGGTGAGCCAAAGGACGCCAATTGCGCAGGTAAGGGCATAGAACATATGGGAAAGATTGTTGAGGAGCGGACCCACAACGGAAGTTGCGATGGTTGCGGTGGTGGAAGCCTTGCGCAGTTCCTCGTTGATGGGTTCAAAGTTTTCCATAACCTCTTTTTCATGGGTAAAAACCTTGATATCCCGCTGTCCGGAAATCATTTCCTCGATATATCCGTTTACGGAAGCGGCGTGCTTTTGCTGTGCGCGGTAGCTTTTGCTGCTTATTTTTGTGGTTATGCGGACGATGAGAACAACGATTGCCGCAAGGATTACCATGATTGCAAAAAGGCGCATCGAAAGAACAAGCATCATTCCGATGGTTCCGATGAGGGACATTACGGAAATCATAAGCTGGGTTATGCTGTGCTGCAAAAGTTCGTTTGTCGCCTCAATATCGTTTGTGAAATAGCTCATAAGGCTTCCGTGGGTGTTGTTATCAAAATAGCTTATGGGAAGTTTTTGCATCTTCGTAAAAAGCTCGGAACGCAGTTCCCGCATGATAACGGTGCTGCATTCAAGCATAAGGCGGTTGAGGAGGTAGTTCGTCACCGCCGAAAGTACGTAGATAAAACCAAGTCCCGCAAGAAGCGCGATGTATTTTGCAAAAATCTCGTCCGGTGCAATTCCGCTTTCCTTGAGGATATTCACAAGGGGCTTCATGCAGTAGGAAGCGCCGATGGTTGCCACCGCATAGATAAAAATCGAAACCACCGCCGCAACAAGAATCGGTGCGCAATGGCGGAAATATCTGAAAAGGCGGAAAAGCGTTTCCATCGGGGATCTTGCCGCTTTATAGTTTCGGAGTTCAACTCTCGGCATTCTGCTCTTCCTCCTCTCTCATCTGGCTTTCATAAACATCGCGGTAAATTGCGCTCCGCTCCATAAGTTAGGAATGGGTTCCGACGTCGGAAAGTTTTCCTTCGTCAAGAACGGCAATTCTGTCGCAGGTCATGATTGAAGCGATTCGCTGGGCGATTATGATTTTTGTGGTTCCCGGAAGGGAATTATGGAGAGCCCTGCGGATATGTTCATCGGTTGTCATATCGCAGGCGCTTGTGGAATCGTCAAGGATGAGAATTTTAGGGTGCTTGATTACTGCCCTTGCAATTCTAAGGCGCTGACGCTGGCCGCCGGAAAGGTTTGCGCCGTCCTGTTCGAGCATTGTTTCATAACCGTCTTTAAAACGGTCAATAAATTCATCCGCGCAGGCAATCCAGCAGGCTTCCTTCATCTGTTCAGGAGTTGCGTCCGGGTCGCCCCAACGAAGATTATCCGCAATGGTTCCGCTGAAAAGCGAACCATTCTGGAGAACCATCGAAACCCCGTTGCGGAGATTTTCGAGCTTATATTCCCGGACATCCGTTCCGCCGACTTTTACCGTTCCGGAAAGGCTGTCATAAAAACGCGGAATAAGGTTCACGAGGGTGGATTTTCCTTCGCCGGTGCCGCCGATGATTCCCATGGTTTCGCCGGAATTTATATGGAGATTTATATGGAAAAGTTCAAGTTTATCCGCTTCGCCGGTATAGCTGAAGCAGACGTCCTCAAAATCGACGCTTCCGTCGGCAACTTCTGCATCGGAAGGACCGTCGGTGATATCAACTTCCTCGTCGAGGACTTCGTTGATTCGTACAAGGGAAGCCTGGGCACGGGAAAGAGACATAACAAGCCAAGAAAGCATCGTGAGGGAGCTTACCGCCTGGGTGGTATAGGAAACCATGCTGACGAGTTCGCCGGTGAGCAGTCCGGTGTTTTCGAAGATGATTTCTTTACCGCCGAGGAAGAGGATTATGATGGTGCATCCCCACATGATAAGCATCTGGATGGGTCCGGTCATGGTGAAAAGCCTTGAGGAAGCAAGCTGGGCATTGCGGAGATCTTCCGTGGTTTCGCGGAATCTACCGGATTCATAATCGCCGCGGACATAGGCTTTTACAACGCGGCTGTTAACAAGGTTTTCCTGAACGGCCTTGTTCATTGCGTCCATTTTGCGGAGCATTCTTTTGAATCTCGGCTGACCGGTTTTGATGAGCACCGCAAGGATTCCCGCAAGGATCGGAATGCAGAAAACAAAAACTATTGCAAGATGCGGCGCAATGGTGAATGCCATAACCGTTGCCATGACTATCATAATCGGAGAACGCATCAGTGTTCTGAGCACCTGCTGCATGGTCATGCGCATGGTGTTGACGTCGGTCGTTGCCCTTGTTATAAGGCTGGAGGTTGAAAAACGGTCGGTATTTGCAAAAGAAAAACTCTGGATTTTTTCAAGAAGCGAGGAGCGGAGATTTTTTGCAAATCCCTGGCTTGCAAGGGCGGAAAATTTTGCTGCAAAAAGTCCGCACATCATCGAAACAATTGCAACGCAGACCATTATCAGACCGACTGTCATTACAAAGCGGTTGCGCTCCGCAACAAGTTCCGCAGGAAAAAGCCAGCTGAGCATAAATTCTTCTTCGCGATAAAGTCCTCCGTCAACAATTACCGACATGAGCATCGGAATGAGCACTTCGAGCATTACTTCCGCACAGCCGAAAACCATTGTGAGCACGGTATATTTTTTATAGCCCTCAAAGTTTTTTCCAAGGTGGCGGAAGATGCTTTTTTTCTGTTCCTTTTCCGTTTCTGTCATCTCCTTTTTTGTTTCATATCCAACAAAAATTATAGCAAAATCCGGGGATTTTATCAATATCAACCATTTATAAATAAAGGGCTTTCCCCCGCTTTTATTTTGGTGATTTTCATAACAGCGGTTTCTTTTTTCAACAAAAAAAGCGCCCCATTCCGAAGCGCTCTTTAAAATAAAATTATGCAAAGGGGCAGTCGTATTTTATATAGACGTTGAACCCTTCGTGCCTTGTTTCGCCGTTTTCATCCGCCGTTGCTGTATGCCAGAAGGTTGAAACGTATATCACCTCCGGATTATCCGGATTTGCATAAACATCGAACTCTCCTTCGTTGCTGACTAATTTTCCTTTTGGAACAGTATCATATCCGGAAAATTCGGTTGTTCCAAGGAAAACAAATCCTTCCGGCGGTTCGCCCTCAATGCAGATTCCGTATTTTTCCTCAATTACATCAAGGTATTCCCAGGTCACGTCCGGGTTATCCCCGTAAGGCGTTGCGCTCCACATGGAAATATAGTATTCACCGTCAACGCAGACAATATCGTCGCCTCTGAGCCTTTCGTCAACATACCGGACGTATGCATCGTGGGGTTCTGCGGGAACAAGCGTTCCGGAGGAATCGATTTCGCCGTTTGTCCGGACTTCGTGGTAAACATAGACCCATTCCGGAACATCTGGATTAACGTAATACGGGCGGTTTTCAAAACCGCCGACTTCCGCTTCACCGGCATATTCAAAACCTTCCGGAATTTTTTCAAAAACCGCGATATGGGGAGAAATAAAATATTGCGTTCCGTTGACGGTAAGATTTGCCGGTCCTTCTCCCGGATCTGAACTTTCCGGTTCCTCCGGCGGTTCATTGAATCCTGCCGAAAGCGCAAAACCTGCAATAACGCAGATGCACGCCGCCGAAGCAAGCCATTTTATCCAATGTTTTTTCCTGCGTTTCGGTTTTTGCTCCGCTTCTTCGATATATTCCGGCGCAATAAGCCCCGTTTTTTCAAGAAACTCGTTTCCTCTCATAAAGTGCAGCCCTCCTTTTCAAGAAATTCCCGGAGTTTGTTTCTCGTCCGGAAAAGGGAGGTTTTAACCTTGCTTTCCGAAACCGAAAATCTTTCGGAGATTTCCGCAACGGAATCCAGATACCAGTATCTGCGGACAAAAATTTTCCGTTTTTCCGGATCGATTCCGGCGAGGAATCTGTTCATCGTTTCCGCAAAAGCCATTTCGTCAATGCGGCAACTCATATCCTCCGGCGAAGGGATGCATTCTTCCATTTCCGCGCTCAGTTCACAGATAAATGCTTCCCGCTTAAGGGCGGTTTTCTTACGGCAGCATTCAAGAGAAATATTGCGGATTATCCGGGCGAGGAACGCATAAAAATATGTTTTAGGTTCATGCGGCGGAATTGAATTCCAGACCGCCATATAGGTATCGTTTTCGCATTCTTTTGCCGTTTCCGCATCTTTTACAATTCCGTTTGAAACCGAACGCAGGCGGCTTCCGTATTTTACGGAAGTTTCTTCAATTGCGGTTTCGTCACGATTGAGATATAATTCAACGATTTTTTCGTCCTCCAAGGCTTTCATCTCCTTTCCATGTTTTTTTACGAAGGCCTTCAACCTTTATATTGCATTTTCTCCGGCAAAGGTTACACTTTTTTTATAAAAAAGGAACGGCAGAGCCGTTCCTTTTTCTTTTTTGATATACGCCGCTTTGCGGCTGCACCTCATCCGTCACCTTCGGTGACACCTTTCCCTCAAGGGGAAGGCTTTTATTTGTTGAGTTCTTCCATTTCTTCGATGAGTTCGCCGAAGAGTTTGAGAGCGGAGTTGACGGGTTCCGGACTGCTCATATCTACGCCGGCAATTTTGAGAAGAGAGATCGGATCAGAACTGCCGCCGCTGGAAAGGAATTTTTTGTAATCGGCAACAGCGGGTGCACCTTCCGCAAGGATTCTGTTTGCAATTGCAACTGCGGCGGAGAAACCGGTTGCATACTGGAATACATAGTAGTTATAGAAGAAATGGGGGATTCTTGCCCATTCAAGAGCGATTCCGTCATCGGAAACCATGTCGGGTCCGAAATAGAGCTTGTTGAGCTCGTGATATTTTTTGGAAAGAGCGTCAGCGGTAAGAGCCTCGCCTCTTTCGGACATTCTTCCGATTTCTCTTTCAAATTCGGCGAACATGGTCTGGCGGTAAACGGTGCCTTTGAAGGAATCGAGGAAGTGGTTGATGAGATATGCTCTCTCGGTCTTATCGGTGGTTTTGCCGAGGAGATGACGCATGAGAAGAACTTCGTTGCAGGTGGAAGCAACTTCCGCTACGAAAATAACATAGCCTGCGGTGTTGACCGGCTGGTATTTGGTGCTGTGATAGCTGTGGAGAGCATGGCCCATTTCGTGTGCAAGGGTGAACATGCTGTCGAGGGTATCCTTATGGTTAAGGAGAACGTAAGGATGGGGTTTTCCGGAACCGGTGGAATATGCTCCGCCGCGTTTGCCTTCGTTTTCATAAACGTCGATCCAGCGGTTATCAAAGCCTTCTTTGAGGAGAGCGGTATAGTCTTCGCCGAGGACTGCAAGAGCTTCGAGAACGGTTGCTTTTGCTTCGTCAATGCCGATGCTGGAAGCTGCGTCCGCTACGATGGGAGTATAGACGTCGTACATATGGAGTTCGTCAACGCCGAGCATTTTTTTGCGGAGAGCAACGTATTTATACATTTTATCGAGGTTGTTATGAACAGCTTCGATAAGGTTATCGTAAACCTCTTCCGGAACTTCGGTGTGATCAAGAGCGGCTTCGCGGGTGGAATTATATTTTCTTGCTTTTGCGAAGAAATTGCGTTTTTTAAATTCGCCGTCAAGGGTCATGGCGATGGTGTTTTTGAAATCACCGTAACGTCCGTAGAATGCCTCGAAAGCGTTCTTGCGGAGAACGCGGTCGGAACTTTCCTCAAGCGGAACAAAGGAACCGTTGGTAAGGGCGTGCTCGTTGCCTTCGGAGTCAACTACGCTCGGGAATTTAAGGTCTGCGTTGCGGAGGATGCCGCCGATTTTATCTGCGGAATCTGCCATTTCCTCTGCGGAAGCAAGAAGGGCTTCCTCCTCTTTGGAAAGGATGTGAGCGGCTCTTCTGCGGATTTTATAGATGGATCTGCGGTAGGTTTCGAGTTCCGGGCATTCTGCATAGAATGCGTTGAGGGTGTCTTCCGGAATTGCCATGATTTCGGGAGTTGCGAAAGCGCCGGCGGATTCGATCGCTACGATTACGCTCATTGCTTTTCCGCGGAAATCCTGATAGGTTGCGTTGCCCATATCCTGGTCGCCGCTGCAGCTTGCGTAGGTATAAAGGGTTTCGAGACGGACGGAAAGTTCGTCTTCCCGTTTGAAATATTCAAGGAGATTTGCGGCGGATTCGCCGAGGGTTCCCTGATATTTTGCAACGATTGCCGGGAAAGCCTTGAGAGCTTCGTATTCGGCAAGCCATGCTTCGTCGCTTTCAAACATATCCTTGAGGTTCCAGGTGTATTCTTCCGGAACTTCGCTTCGTTTAAGAATTTTCTGTTCAGACATAATTCAAAAAACCTCCGTTTAAAAATGCATTTTTGCTTATGAAAGTTATTATACAACATATCACATGGAAATGCAAAACAAAAAAGGCGGCATCCGCCGCCTTTTTCCGATTTATTTATTTAAGGCTTACCCTCTGGTAGTTTCCGCAAAGGGAGCATTTTGCATTATATTTGGAACCGTAGTCCGCTTTGACGGTCATCTGGCTTCCGCAGTGGTTGCAGGTGAGGATGCATTTTACCTCGTTTCCGTATCTGCCGATAACACGGACGCTAAATCCGCTCCGGACATTGCCTTTGTTGTTGAATCCGGAACCGCCGGAGGAACCGGAGCTTCCGGAAGAACCGGAGCTTGCATTTATCTTGCTGTTGCAAAGGTCGATTTTTCTGTCAACATCCTTATAGCCTTTGATTTCCTGGAATTTTGCAAGGGCTTTTTTATATTTCTGGTTGTTATAAAGAGAAACCGCCTCGCGGTAGACTATTTCCTTCTTGATATTTTCAATCTGCTCGGCGCTGTCCTTATGGTCAATGATTTCCTCAAAAGCGGCGGTTGCTTCATCGAATTTTCCCGCTTCGAAAAGAGTCATTGCTTTTTCGTATTTCTGATCAAGGATTCCGGTTCTGCATTCTTCGATTTTTGCCTTGCTGTCGCCGTGGTCTGCGATTTCTTCAAAGGCGGCGATTGCTTCTTCGAATTTTTCCGCTTCCATAAGTTCAGCGGCTATTCCGTATTTGCAGTCGTTGATTTTTACTTTGCTTTCCTTATAATCTCCGAGAGCGGCAAAGGCTTCCATTGCCTCCTCAAATTTTCCGGTTTCCAGAAGTTTTTCCGCGCTTCTGTATTCGCATTCGGTAATAAGTTCCGCGCTGTCCTTATAATCCGCCATTCCTTCAAAAGCAGCAATAGCCTCGCTGTAATTTCCGGATTCCATAAGTTCAACCGCGCTGTTATAATCGCTGAGCGGTCTGAGCACCGCTGCATAGAGAACCACCGCTAAGATTATGAGCACAGCGGCAATGGGTCCGGCAATCATTGCGGTTTTTCTGTTTTTGCGTTTTCTTTCCTCGGCGGCAATTCTTTCCTCTTCCGCTTTGCGCATTGCCTCAAGTCTTGCGGCTTCGGCTTTTTCGTGCTCCGCAAATCTGTATTCCTCAAGGTTTGCGGAAAGCGCGGCGGTATCAAGCGCCATATACTGATCCATCCATCTGTTTTTGCAGACGCTGCAGGCACTTTCGCTGTTTTTATTGATTGCGCCGCAGGCACAGCGCCAGATATCTTTCGGAGAATCCGGGACAAAAACCGCTTTTTCAAAAGTATCCCTGCGGTACTGAGCGGCAAGTTCCGGTCCGAGTTTGTTTTCGAGAAGGGGCTGTTCCGGGATTATTACCCACTCCTCCAGCTCATCGCAGAAAGAGGAGCTTCCGTCGGAATAAAGCACCTCGGTGCATCTCACCTTGAAGGAGCGGGAATTGGAATTATGGAGCGGAACGAGTTTTCTGTTGCCGAATTCGTCGTTTCTTTTTTCGGAAAGTTCAAGATACTGATATCCTTCGATATCGTCGGTTCTGTTGCCGAAGGCATCGAAGCATTCGATATCGACCTTTACCGCGCTGATGATTTTTTCGGTTATGTTTCTGAACTTGAGCTGGACAAAAACCTTTCCGCTTTCGTTGTCTTTTATAAGCGCCCTTGCGCAGATAATAAGCGGTGCGCCGGCGGCATATATGCTATCATAGGATTTGAATAACGTTGAAAATTTTTCCATGATGCCCTCCTGCATTAAAGTTCGGGAATAATTTCTTCCGGAACGGGATTTTCTTCCGAAGGGATATAAAACGTATTTTTTACGGCTTTTCCGTCAACCGCAAGTTCTTTTGAATAATGAAGAACAACAAGAGCTCCGCCGAAGATGAAGAACATTCCGGCGTATTCGCTGAGTTTTTCGCCAAGTTCGCGGATGTTGTTGGCGGTAACAGCAGTGTTTCCTGCGGCAATTCTGGTTGCCTCATACTGATATGTATAGAAGTCTCCGCCGAATTTAACGCTTTCTGCCCGGTCGGTGGAATAGCTTTCCGCCGGAGAACTGGTGAAATTGAAACCGAAAATAATAATCACGATTCCGATTACAATTCCGATAATGTTAAAGATTTTTGCCGGATTTTTCTTCATTTTCTTTCCCTCTTTCCAAAAAATGTCTATAATTCTATTCTATACCTATTTTAAAAAATATCAAGCCGTTTCGGCATTAAACACAAAAAACAGTTTCCGATGGCAACAAAAAAAGCTCCCGGAAGGGAGCTTTTTTGTTTTATTATTTTGCAAGCATCATTCTGTCGTTGGAAAATTCCTTTCCGCTGACTTCCTCAAATTTTGCAAGGAGGTCGGAAACCTTGAGGTTTTTCTTTTCCTCGCCGGAAATATCAAGGATTACGGTGCCGTGGTCCATCATGATAAGGCGGTTGCCGTATCTGATGGCGTCATTCATGTTATGGGTTACCATAAGGGTTGTAAGGTGGTTTTCGGTAACGACCTTGTTGGTCATTTCGAGAACGGTTTTTGCGGTTTTCGGGTCAAGGGCGGCGGTATGCTCATCAAGAAGCAGAAGCTGCGGTTTCTTGATCGTTGCCATAAGAAGAGTAAGTGCCTGGCGCTGACCTCCGGAAAGAAGTCCGACTTTGGAATCAAGCCTGTCCTCCAGGCCAAGGTCAAGGGTCTTAAGGAGTTCCACGAACTGTTCCCTTTCCTTGTTGCTGATTCCCCATTTAAAACTCCTGTTTTTTCCGCGGCGAAGAGCAAACGCAAGGTTTTCCTCGATCCACATATCCCCTGCGGTTCCCCGGAGAGGATCCTGGAAAACACGTCCGATATATTTTGCGCGCTTATATTCCGGGTCTTTTGTAACGTCGTTTCCGTCGATGGAAATATGGCCTTTATCAAGTTCAAAAACGCCTGCGACCGCATTGAGCATGGTGGATTTACCTGCTCCGTTGCCGCCGATTATTGTTACAAAGTCGCCTTCATCAAGATGGAGGCTGAGGTCGATAAGTGCTTCCTTCTGAACGGGGGTTCCCTTATTAAACGTTTTATAAACATGGCTTATATCAAGCATTTAATCGCCCTCCTTTGCAGAAACTTTTGCAAGAGCGGCATTTTTAAGCCCCGGTGCAACAAGCGCAATAACCACGATTACTGCGGTGATGAGCTTCATATCGTCCGCGGTGATTTTGATTATGGTATCAGCGGTAAGGCTGATTCTGAGAACGAAGGCAATGATGATTCTGTAAACGATCGAACCTATCACAACACCCGCAAGGCGGTGGAAATAGGTCTTTTTGCTGAAGAGAACTTCTCCTATCATAATCGCCGCAAGACCGATTACGATGGTGCCGACGCCCATGTTGATATCAGCATAGCCCTGATACTGTGCAAGAAGCGCGCCGGACATTGCAACAAGTCCGTTTCCGACGATAAGACCGAGAACGATATAAACCTTTGTGTTTGCGCCCATGGCTCTTACCATATGGGGGTTGTTGCCGGTTGCGCGGAGTGCGCATCCGATTTCGGTTCCGAAGAAGCAATAAACCGCAATGATGAGAACCACCGCAAAAACAACGCCTACAAGAAGTCCCGCCCATCTTGAGGGGATTCCGAGAGCCTTTATCTGGCTGAAAAGCGTAACCTCGTTAAGAAGTCCGAAGTTTGCTTTTCCCATAATGCGGAGGTTTATGGAATAAAGGGCAAACTGAGTGAGGATTCCGGCAAGAAGATCCGGAATTTTGAATTTTGTATGGAGAAAACCGGTGACGGAACCGGCCATCATTCCGCTTACTGTTGCGGCAAGAATCGCAAGGATCGGAGAAACTCCGGCAGCAACGCAGACCGCGGAAACAGCCCCGCCAAGGGTGAGGCTTCCGTCAACGGTAAGGTCCGCATAATTAAGAACACGATAAGTAAGATAAAGTCCCAGCGCCATAATTGCCCAGATAACACCAAGGGTGGCGCCGCCCTGGATATCCCATAACCAGCTTGTAATATTCATTTAATCAATAACATCCTAATCTAATTATAATCAATAAACAACTGCAGCTTTTTCGACGATTTCTGCAGGAATTTCAACGCCGACGCTTTCGGCAAAGGTTTTGTTGACAACAAGAGCGCATTCCTTCTGGGTTTCAACAGCGATTTCGGAAGCGGATTCGCCGTTGAGAACGCGGACAGCCATTGCTGCGGTCTGTTTGCCGAGTTCATAATAATCGATTGCGGTGGTTGCGATTCCGCCTTCGGCAATCATTGCTTCAACAGCGCAGAAAACAGGGATCTGGTTTTCAACAGCAGCCTGGTTGACGGTTGCCATTGCGGAAGCGAATGCGTTATCGGAAGGGATGTAAATTGCATCAACGCTGCCGACTACGGAAGCGATAACCTGGGGAATATCGTTGGAGGAGGAAGAAGTCTGGATCAGAACTTCCATTCCAAGAGCTTCGGCGGCTGCTTTTGCTTCGTTTGCCTGGATTTCGGAGTTTGCTTCGCTGGAAGTGTAGAGAATTGCGATTTTCTGTGCTTCCGGAAGAACGTCTTTGATAACTGCGATCTGGTCGGAAATAACGGGCATATCAAGAGTTCCGGTTACGTTTTTGCCGGGTGCTTCGTTGGATTCAACAAGTCCTGCGCCCACTGCATCGGTTACTGCGGTGAAGAAAACGGGAATATCGGTTTCCTGGAAAACGTTTACCGCGGACTGTGCTGCGGGAGTTGCGATTGCAAGGGCAAGATCGATTCCGGTGTTTGCAAAGATATCGCAGATCTGCTGGCAGTTGGAAACTTCGCCGGAAGCGTTCTGGAAATCGATTTCAAGGTTTTCGCCAACAACATAGCCTGCTTCTGCAAGACCGTCAACAAAGCCCTGGTATGCTTCATCAAGGGAAGCATGCTGCATAAACTGGATTACGCCGATTTTAACGGTATCATCGGAACCGCTTTCGGAACAGCCTGCAACAGCAAGCATCATAACAAGGGCCATCATAACAGCAACGATTTTTTTCATTTTGGTTACCTCCAAAATATAAAATAGAATTATTTAAAAACCTCATCCGGGGCTAATTAAATACTTAATAAAAAAATCCCTGCATAAAATATGCAGGGACGAACAAACAAAAATCCGCGATACCACTCTGCTTTCGTACCGGCCTCGCAACCGGAACCTTGATAGGCTTAAAAGTCTTAGCGATGTAACGGTCGCACCCGTTGTATCTACTGCAATTTTCAACACACTGCTCGCAGAATGAACTTCGGAACGGATATTATGCTGTTGCCTCGCACCCACCGGCAATTCTCTGAAGCCTTTCTCCGCCCTACTCTTTCTGCTCAGACGCATTTAGTTGGCTATGAAATTATGTAAACCATAGTACCAATATTCATCAAAAAAGTCAAGCGTTTTTATAAAATTTGCAGAAATATTTTATTTTTATGCATAATATGAATAATTATGCATTATTTTTCGATTTTCTTTCCGCAATATGAGCAATAATCGCCGTCTGTAATACGGATTTTTCCGCAGTGGGGACATTTGTTTCCGAAAATCCTGCAAAAACAGCAAACAGCAATCACAACAAAACAAGCAACGCCTATATAGGATTCCACAGTGATGTTGTAATCGTTCTCAATGATTTTTATGCCCATAACGCCCCAGTCAATGATGAAAATGAGCAGGGCTGCGGCAAGAATCCAGGCTGCTGTTTTTTTCACGGAATCATCTCTTCTTTCTGTAATCCGGTTTTCCGGCGCTTTGTTTTTTATCGAAAACCTTTTTCTCAAAAGGCTTTTTGCCGGAATCGCGTTTTTCCTTACGGGTAAGGAGAACCACCGTTTCGCAATGGTCGGTGAACGGGAACATATCCACCGGCTGGATTTTTTTCACGTCATATCCGTTGCGGGTGATAAATTCAAGATCACGGGCAAGGGTTGCCGGGTTGCAGGAAACATAAACGAGCTTTTGGGGAGAGAGGGTTTTCACCGCGGTGAGAAACTCCTCGGTACTTCCGGCTCTGGGCGGATCCATGAAAACAACGTCGGCTTTTGCGCCTTCTGCCGCCATTTTCACCATAAAATCTCCCGCATCGCCTTTGAAAAATTCGATGTTTTCAATTTTGTTTTCCTTCGCGTTCATTCTTGCGTCCCGGACGGCGTTTCCGTTGAGTTCAACGCCGATTACGTTTTTTGCCTTTTTAGCCGCAACCATTCCGATGGTGCCGATTCCGCAGTAAGCGTCGATTACGCTTTCCTTTCCGGTAAGACCTGCAAACTCGATTGCCTTGTTATAAAGCACCTCGGTCTGAACGGGGTTTATCTGGTAGAAGGAGCTCGGCGAAATTCTGAAGCGGCATCCGCAGAGTTCATCGGTGATATAGCCTTTTCCGAAAGAAACCTTTTCCCTTTCGCCGAGGACCATGCTGGTGCGCTTTTCGTTTATGTTGACAACAACGGTGGAAATTTCCGGATGAATCTTAAGGAGTTCTTTAACAAAATTGTTTCCGGAGGGGAAAATATGGGTTCCGAGCACGAGCACAACCATTATTTCGCCGGTTTTGATTCCGCGGCGGACCAGAACGTGGCGCAAAAGACCTTTTCCCGTATCCTCGTTGAAAGGCTCCATTTTAAAACCTTTGAGCAGGCCGCGGATACTGCGGATTATTTCCTGGCATTTTTCGTCCTCGATAAGGCATTTATCCACCTGTACGATGTAATGGGTGCCTTCGGAATAGGTTCCGCAGATGATGTTGCCCTTTTTATCTTTTCCGAAGGCGGCAGTTACCTTGTTGCGGTAAAAACAGGGGTAGCGCATCCCGATTATTCTTTCGATTTTTCCGAATTTTCCAAGGAGCTGTTCCTCGTTTTTCTGCTTCATCTCAAGCTGTTCCGGATAGGGCGTTCCGGTATATTGACAGCCGCCGCATTTTCTTGCAACGACGCACACGCTCGGCATTAAAAACACATCCTTTTAAAGATATTCTGCAAAAAATTATATCATAAGGCGGATTTTTTTACAACAAAAAAGCGGCGGGATAAAACCGCCGCAGAATATTATTTTTCCGGAATCTGCTCCGCAAGAGAACCGATTACGCCTTTTCGGGTTATGATTCCGCAGAAAACTCCCCTTCCGTCA
This sequence comes from Oscillospiraceae bacterium, assembly GCA_017399625.1. Lineage (GTDB taxonomy): Bacteria > Bacillota > Clostridia > Oscillospirales > Ruminococcaceae > UMGS1668. Next base: position 867 of record JAFQBT010000122.1, on the reverse strand, counting down.
ACTATCGGAACAAAGTTCTGGTTCATAACCGCGGAAATAACGTCCTTCTGTTCCGCCGCAATCATCAGCGAAGGGCAAAAATCCTTCCGGATGATATCCCGGATAAGATAGCTTTCGTGCTCGCGCATTTCGGTTGTTCCAAGCTTCATTATATGGCGGAGAAAGTCGCCTTCGGTGACCGTTCCCACATAGATTCCGTTTTCATCAAGGACCGGAACGGCGGTATAGCCATAGCGGGTAAATTTTTCAAGCCCCTGGCGGACAGTGTTTTTTTCAAGAAGATAGGCGGCGGATATTTTCGGGATCATGATTTTCGCGATGTTCATTTGCGCTCCTCCGGGTGATCTGTTTTGTAATTTTATTATAGCATATAAGCTTTGGGAAATCTTTAAAACTTTGGAAGAAATATGTTAAATTAATTTGAATTTTTATGATGTGGCGGTTTTGATATTTCATTTTCGGGATTTTTAAAATTTATCTTGACAAAGCGGATTCTTTTCGATATAATAATAAAGCTATCGAGGTGTAGCGCAGGTGGTAGCGCGCCAGTTTCGGGTACTGGAAGCCGTGAGTTCGAGTCTCGCCACTTCGACCAGCTAAAAAAGCACGATGGTTTTGATGCAAAACCATCGTGCTTTTTCTATATTGGTTTATATTTACACAGCAATTTGATACAATCTATTCGACAAACCTGAATTTGATGAGGTGATTAAAATGATAGATATTACTGCTTGGATGAATGACTTTTTGCTGAAGTTAAATAAAATATTTGCAAACCGTGTATGGTTTGTTGGTTTGCAAGGCAGTTATGGCCGTGGTGAAGCAACAGAAACAAGCGATATTGATATTGTTGTAATTCTGGATGAA
>JAFQBT010000121.1 GCA_017399625.1 Oscillospiraceae bacterium | reverse complement strand
GCAACTTTTTTCTTGGAGTTCCATCCTTTAAGAAGTGCCGGAGCAGTGGATTTAACTTCAAGGTCTTTTCTTCCGTTGTGTACGAGCTGGTTAAAAGTAGGCATGGGTTTCCTCCTTTCTTCAATGATGAAAGTCGATTTTTGCGCCAAAAACCTTGATTTTTGCCGCAAACGGACAGGGCAATCCCCTGAACGGGGCTTACCACCTAAAAATAATAACATCTTTACGACCGTTTGTCAATAAGAAACTTAGGATTTTTGCATAGTTTTTCAAAGAATTTTTTATACGAAATGCCAAATTTTTATCAGGGTTTATTTTGTCCGTTTCGGGCAAAATAATACCCCTTTTTGTGCGCGAAAGGCGGATTTTTTGCAGACCTTTCGGCTTATTCATTTACTCTACTGTAAATTTCGTCCACTCCGTTTTATCATATTGCATTACATCCGTGGATTTTTCCATTCCAAGTTTTTCATAAAACGGAATCGCGTTTTTATTCGCAATCAGATAAACCGCAATATCCTTTTCGCCGCCTGCAATTTCATGGGCTGTTTTCATAAGATTTCTTCCTATACCTTGTCCGGTATAACTTCTGTCAACACCCAGATCCGTGACATAAAGCCAATATGCAAAATCCGTAAGTCCAAACAAAACGCCGACTATCTTTCCATTTTCATTTCGTGCTGTAAGACTTATTGATGCGTTGTTTACAAGTTTCGAAATTCTCTCAAAGAATCTTTCTTTCGGATATTGTGAACCAAGATCCGTTCTTTTAAGAAAGTCTATGTAATCTTCTGCCGATATGCGTTCTTCCTTGATTGCTATTTTTTCCATATTGCTTCTCCTGTGAACTTTATGAATACAAAAAAACAATCGTGGCAGATAAACTGTCACGATTGTTTTTTATGCCTTTCAGCTTATTCGGTTACGGTTTCTGCCGCTTCCATCACGCGGTCATATTCGTTATCCATGTCATAGGGACGGACTTCGGGTGCAACGGAAGAATAATCAGCTTCGGAATAGCATTCCATACCGGTACCGGCGGGGATGAGCTTACCGATGATGACGTTTTCTTTAAGACCAAGGAGTCTGTCGCTCTTTCCTTTGATTGCCGCTTCGGTAAGAACGCGGGTGGTCTCCTGGAAGGATGCGGCGGACATAAAGCTTTCGGTTGCAAGGGATGCTTTGGTGATACCGAGGAGCATCGGGATATAGGTTGCTTCGCGAAGGCCGGTTTCGCCGTTTGCAATACGTTTTCTGATCTCTCTGTTTTCTGCGAAGAAGTCGCCTTTTTCGACAACCATTCCGGAAAGGAGATGGGTGTCGCCCTGATCGTCAACTTTGACTTTCTTCATCATCTGACGAACGATAACTTCGATATGTCTGTCGTTGATATCAACACCCTGGAGACGGTAAGTCTTCTGAACTTCTGCAATAAGGTAATCCTGAACTGCAAGAGCGCCGTTGACATCAAGATATTTATGCGGGTTGACGGAACCTTCGGTAAGGAGAGCGCCGGCTTTGACATGGTCGCCCTCTTTAACTTTAGTATGGCTTCCGTAGGTGATGAGATATTTGCGCTCTTCGCCGGTCTCCTTGTTGAAGATGACGATGTGGCGGTTTTTCTTGATTTCATCGATTCTGACGTCGCCTTCGATTTCTGCGATGACGGCTTCACGCTTCGGAGTTCTTGCCTCAAAGAGTTCCTCAACACGGGGAAGACCCTGGGTAATATCTTCTGCGGAAGCGATACCGCCGGTATGGAAGGTACGCATGGTAAGCTGGGTACCCGGTTCACCGATGGACTGTGCGGCGATAACACCGACAGCTTCACCGACATGAACAGGTTTTCCGGTTGCAAGGTTGGAACCATAGCATTTTGCGCAAACGCCGTGTTTTGCCTCGCAGTTGAGGATGGAGCGGAGTTTGAGTTCGGTGATGCCTGCATCAACGATCTTCTTCGCGTCGTCCTCGTCCATCATCTTATCTTTGCTTACGAGAAGCTCGCCGGTTTCGGGATGGAGAACATCTTCAACGGCGTAGCGTCCGATAAGACGTTCGCTCATGGGTTCGATCATTTCGTTGCCCTCGCGGATATCGTGGACCACAATACCTTCGTGGGTTCCGCAGTCCTGCTCACGGATGATAACTTCCTGAGAAACGTCAACAAGACGTCTGGTAAGGTAACCGGAGTCTGCGGTACGGAGCGCGGTATCGGCAAGACCTTTACGCGCACCACGGCTGGAAATGAAGTATTCGAGAATGTTAAGACCTTCACGATAGTTTGCACGAATCGGAATTTCGATAGCCTTACCGGAAGTGTTTGCGATAAGTCCGCGCATACCTGCAAGCTGACGAATCTGGTTCATGGAACCACGGGCACCGGAGTCTGCCATCATGAAGATGGGGTTATATTTATCAAGGTTATTCTTAAGAGCATCAGCGACTTCGTCGGTGGTTTTGTTCCAGGTTTCGATAACTTTCTTGTAACGTTCTTCGTCGGACATAAGACCGCGGCGGAACTGTTTGGTAATCTTATCGATCTTGGCTTCTGCTTCAGCAAGAATTTCTGCTTTCTGCGGAGGAATTACCGCATCGCTTACGGAAACGGTGATAGCGCCTTTGGTGGAATATTTGAAGCCCTGTGCCTTGATTTTATCGAGAACTTCGCTGGTAACAGCGGTTCCGTGTTTCTTTACGCAGCGCTCGATGATTTTTCCAAGCTGTTTTTTGCCGACAAGGAAGCTGATTTCGAAATCGAATTCGTGTTCCGGATCGGTTCTGTCAACAAATCCAAGGTCCTGAGGAATGGGCATGTTGAAGATTGCTTTACCAACGGTGGTATCAATGATTCTGCTGCGTTCGTTGCCGTTTTCGTCGGTTTTATAAACTCTGAGCTTGATGGGAGCATGGAGTCCGAGCACACCTGCGTTATAAGCCATGATAGCTTCGTCAAGGTTGCGGAATGCTTTGCCTTCGCCGGGTTCGCATCCGGGTTTCTCAAGGGTGAGATAGTAGGAACCGAGGATCATGTCCTGGGTAGGAACTGCAACGGGCTTACCGTCTGCCGGTTTGAGAATATTGTTTGCGGCAAGCATAAGGAATCTTGCTTCTGCCTGTGCTTCGGTGGAAAGCGGTACGTGGATTGCCATCTGGTCGCCGTCGAAGTCGGCGTTGTATGCGGTACATACAAGAGGATGGAGTTTGAGTGCGCGTCCTTCAACAAGAACAGGTTCAAATGCCTGAATACCGAGTCTGTGAAGAGTAGGCGCACGGTTGAGCATTACGGGGTGATCCTTGATAACGATTTCGAGCGCATCCCAGACTTCGGGCTGGGTTGCTCTTTCAACCATTTTTCTTGCGTTTTTGATGTTGGTTGCTGCGCCGACATCAACAAGGCGTTTCATGACAAAGGGCTTGAAGAGCTCGATTGCCATTTCTTTAGGAAGACCGCACTGGCTCATTTTGAGTTCGGGACCTACTACGATAACGGAACGGCCGGAATAGTCAACACGTTTACCGAGAAGGTTCTGGCGGAAACGTCCCTGTTTACCTTTGAGCATATCGGAAAGGGATTTGAGGGGACGGTTGGAAGGACCGGTTACCGGACGGCCTTTTCTGCCGTTGTCGATAAGTGCGTCAACTGCTTCCTGGAGCATACGTTTTTCGTTGCGGACAATGATATCCGGAGCGCCGAGCTCAAGAAGTCTTTTAAGACGGTTGTTTCTGTTGATGACTCTTCTGTAAAGGTCGTTGAGGTCGGAAGTTGCAAATCTTCCGCCGTCAAGCTGAACCATAGGTCTGATATCCGGAGGGATAACAGGAATTACATCGAGAATCATCCATTCCGGACGGTTGCCGGAAAGGCGGAAGGCTTCGACAACTTCAAGACGTTTGAGAAGGCGGACGCGTTTCTGTCCGGAAGCGTTCTCAAGTTCTTCATGAAGCTGTGCGGAAAGGGATTCAAGGTCGATATCCTTGAGAAGAAGCTGAACAGCTTCTGCGCCCATTCCTGCCTGGAAGTCTTCTTCATATTTTTCACGCATATCGCGGTATTCTTTTTCGGAAAGAAGCTGTTTCTTTTCGAGAGGAGTGGTACCGGGATCGGTGACGATATAGCTTGCAAAATAAAGTACCTTTTCAAGAAGTCTGGGGCTCATATCAAGGATAAGACCCATTCTGGAAGGGATACCTTTGAAGTACCAGATGTGGGAAACGGGAGCGGCAAGTTCGATATGACCCATTCTCTCACGTCTTACCTTTGCTCTGGTAACTTCAACGCCGCAGCGTTCGCAGACTTTGCCTTTGAAGCGGAGGCGTTTATATTTTCCGCAGTAGCACTCCCAGTCCTTGGTCGGTCCGAAGATTCTTTCGCAGAAAAGACCGTCGCGTTCCGGTTTGAGTGTTCTGTAGTTGATGGTTTCGGGTTTCTTTACTTCGCCGTAGGACCATTCTCTGATCTTATCGGGAGAAGCAAGGCCGATCTTGATAGAATCAAATGCGTTAAATTCCATTATTTACGACCTCCCCTTTATCACATATCGTCTTCGGAATATCCGAAGCCTGCAAAGTCGGCAAAATCATCGCCGTCTTCATTAACATCGCCGATTTCAAAGCCTTCGAAGTCGCCTTCATAAGCTACGTTTTCGCCTTCGAAATCAACGGCTTCATCAGCAGGAATAAGACCTGCGTCTTCGTCGTCGAAGTTCTGTTTAAGATCGATTTCCTCGTTATTCTTATCGAGAACTTTGATATCAAGTCCAAGGGACTGAAGTTCTTTGATAAGAACCTTGAAGGATTCGGGAATACCTGCCGGGGGAACGTTCTGGCCTTTTACGATGGACTCGAAAGTCTTTACACGGCCAACAACGTCGTCCGATTTGACGGTAAGGATTTCCTGAAGAGTATAGGCTGCGCCGTATGCTTCAAGTGCCCATACCTCCATCTCACCGAATCTCTGGCCGCCGAACTGAGCTTTACCGCCGAGAGGCTGCTGAGTTACAAGGCTGTAAGGACCGGTGGAACGTGCGTGAATCTTATCGTCAACAAGGTGATGGAGCTTGAGGTAATACATGTAACCAACGGTTACGGGGTTATCAAAGAGTTCGCCGGTACGGCCGTCGCGGAGCCATACTTTACCGGAGCTGTCAAGACCTGCTTCGGTAAGAAGTTCGCGGATATCTGCTTCGTGAGCACCGTCGAAAACAGGGGTCATAACGTGCCAGCCGAGTTCTGCAGCTGCTCTTCCGAGGTGAACTTCAAGAACCTGACCGATATTCATACGGGAAGGAACACCGAGGGGGTTAAGAAGAATATCAAGCGGTCTGCCGTCCGGAAGGAAAGGCATATCCTCCTGAGGAAGAATTCTGGAAACAACACCCTTGTTGCCGTGGCGTCCTGCCATCTTGTCGCCGACGGAGAGCTTTCTCTTCTGTGCGATGTAGCAGCGGACAACTTCGTTTACGCCGGGGTTGAGTTCGTCGCAGTTTTCTCTGGTGAATACCTGTACGTCAACAATGATGCCGTATTCGCCGTGAGGAACACGAAGGGAGGTATCTCTGACTTCGCGGGCTTTTTCGCCGAAGATCGCGCGGAGAAGTCTTTCTTCCGCGGTAAGTTCGGTTTCGCCTTTGGGGGTTACCTTACCTACAAGGATATCTCCGGCACGGACTTCCGCACCGATGCGGATAATGCCGCGTTCGTCGAGTTCTTTAAGAGCATCTTCGCCTACGTTCGGGATATCGCGGGTGATCTCTTCCGGACCGAGTTTGGTGTCGCGGGATTCGAGTTCGTATTCCTCGATATGAACGGAGGTGTAGGTATCTTCTTTAACAAGTTTTTCGTTGATGAGAACCGCGTCCTCGTAGTTATAACCTTCCCAGGTCATAAAGCCGATGAGCATGTTCTTACCAAGGGAAACTTCGCCTTCGCTGGTTGCGGGACCGTCGCAGATAACCTGTCCTGCAACAACATGCTCGCCTTTTTCGACGATAGGTCTCTGGTTTACGCAGGTGCCCTGGTTGGAACGAAGGAATTTGATGATTTTGTATTCGTCGGATTCAACGGAATCGT
>JAFQBT010000120.1 GCA_017399625.1 Oscillospiraceae bacterium | reverse complement strand
TTTGGTGGCCGTTGGGCAACTCGACCTTGAACTGGGCGTTGGGAAGGGAGTCCACAACAGTACCCTCGATTTCAATTACATCTTCTTTGGCCAAGCTTAATTCCCTCCCTCGTCAATTTTGTTGAATCCGGAAAGCGCTTCGCGCAGCTTTCCGTTAGTTTCGAGTGCATCTTTTTCCAGAACTGTTTTTGTCGGAGCAAGATGCTTTTTACGCTTGCGTTTGGGTTTTTCGACTTTGCGGAGTCTGCCGTCGGCAATAAATGCAAATTCTTCATCCTCAAGCACTATTGCGTAGAAACTGCCGCGGTCTTTACCCGCTTTTGACAAAACTACCTGTCCGAGCATTTTTCACCTCATCAGTCCGGGTCGGTCAGAATTATCGGACCGTTATCCGTAATTGCGATGGTGTGCTCAAAATGGGCAGAAAGCTTGCCATCTTTGGTTCTTACTGTCCATCCGTTGGAGTCCGTCGAAACGAACCTTGTTCCGGCATTTATCATGGGCTCGATGGCGATGCACATTCCGTTCACCAGCCTGGGTCCATGACCAGCCGCGCCGAAATTCGGCACCTCCGGGTCTTCATGGACGCTGCGTCCGATTCCGTGTCCGACAAATTCGCGGACAACGGAATAGCCGCGCTCTTCACAGTAAGTCTGTACGGCGTTTGAAATGTCCCCGATTCTGTTTCCGACAACCGCCATTTCAATGCCTTTATAAAGGCTCTGCTTGGTGACGTCGAGAAGCTGCTGAGCTTCTTCGGAGGCAGTTCCCGCAACAAAGGTTGCGGCGTTGTCGCCGTGGTAACCATCCAGGCATGCACCCACATCTATCGAAACAATGTCTCCTTCCTTGATAACCCTGTTTCCGGGGATACCGTGGATAAGTTCATCGTTTACAGAGATGCATGCGCTGGCGGGAAAACCGTATAAATTCAGGAACGAGGGGGTTGCCCCTTGACTCATGATGAAATCATAAATGGCTTTATCAATCTCGGCTGTTGTAACGCCGGGTCTGACAGCCTCGCCGCCGACCTTCAATGCAAGAGCGGAAAGTCTTCCGGCTTCGCGCATTTTTTTGATCGCGCTGGCAGGTTTCAGAATCACCATGATTCAGACCCCCAGAGCTTCCAGTGCAAGACGAGTGGTTTCTTCAATTCCGTTTTCGCCGTTGACTACTGCAAGCTTGCCTTGATCTCCATAGAAACCTTTGAGCGGCTCGGTCTGTTCATGATAAACCTCGAGGCGATGTTTGATGGTTTCGGGGAGATCGTCCTTTCTGGTGATAATTTCTGCGCCGCATTTGGGACAGACGTTATCAGCAGGGGGAGGACAGGAAATCATATGGTAGGGAGCGCCGCAACCGGAGCACACTCTGCGGCCGGAAAGACGGGCAACGATCACATCGTCGGAAACGGCGATTTCAAGTGCCTTGTCGATTCTTACTCCGCCTTCCTGCAGTGCTTCTGCCTGAGGAATAGTGCGAGGAAAACCATCAAGAATAAAACCGTTCTTGCAGTCGTCCTTAGTAAGACGCTCCTCAATAATGGAGATAACAAGAGCATCCGGAACAAGTTTTCCGGATTCCATGTATCCTTTTGCTTCAAGTCCAAGCGGAGTTTCGTTTTTTACTGCCTCACGCAGGATATTGCCTGTGCTGATGGTCGGAATTGCGAGTTTCTCTTTAAGAATTTCGGCCTGAGTTCCTTTTCCTGCACCAGGAGCTCCAAGAAGAATAAGATTCATGGAAATACCTCCTATTAATTATTCAAGAAATCCTTTGTAATGTCTCATCATCATCTGGGATTCAAGGCTTCTTGCAGTTTCAAGAGCTACAGAAACAACGATGATAACGGTGGTACCACCGATGGTTACGCCCTGGATGCCGGAAACAGCACCGATGATGGTGGGGAGAAGAGCAATAACACCGAGGAACATTGCACCGATGAAGGTGATTTTGCCGATGATTCTGGAAATGAAGTCTGCAGTAGGTCTGCCGGGACGGATTCCGGGAATTGCACCGTTGTTCTTCTGGAGGTTGTTTGCCATCTCAGTAGGATTATACTGAATTGCAATATAGAAATAGCTGAATGCAACGATGAGGATGAAGTAAAGAGCAGAATAGAACCAATGGGTCTGGTCGAACATTCTGAAGAATCCGTACCAGAAGGAACCTTCTTCAACTTTTACAAAAGCCTCGATGGTTGCGGGGATGGCAAGGAGTGCACCCGCAAAGATGATCGGGAGAACACCGGCCATGGTTACTTTTACCGGAATGTGGCTGGACTGGCCACCGTACTGTTTGCGTCCGACAACGCGTTTTGCATACTGTACGGGAATGCGGCGTTCAGCCTGGTTCATAAGAACGATAAAAGCGATAAGCAGAACGAAGATAATGACAAGTGCCGGAACGAAGAAGTAATATTTTACTTCGCCGAGAGTGAGGTAGTACCAAAGAGTAGAAACAAGATTGGGACCACCGGAAACAATACCGGCAAAGAGGATCATGGAAATGCCGTTTCCGATACCCTTTTCATCGATTCTTTCGCCAAGCCACATAACGAGCATGGAGCCGGCGGTGAACATGAAGAGGATAGTTACAACAACAAGTACATTTTCCCAGGTGTTGTCAAAAGTTTCAACTGCGTTGTAACCTTTGAGGGTTACGTAATATGCGTATGCCTGGATCAGAGCAAGAGCAACGGTTGAGCAGCGAGTGATCATGTTGATTTTCTTTTTGCCCTCAGCGCCTTCTTTTGCAATTCTTTCAAGAGCAGGAATTGCAACAGTGAGGAGCTGAATTACGATGGATGCGGTGATGTAAGGCGAAATGGAAAGTGCAAAAACGGTTGCCATAGAAAGAGCGCCACCGGTGAGCATGTTGAGATAACCGAGAAGGTTACCGGAGTTTGCTCCGAACATTGCGGAAAGAGCGGTGGTGTCAAGGAACGGAACAGGAATTGCAGCGCCAAGACGGAAAATTACAATAATGAGGAGAGTATAAAGAAGTTTTTCGCGGAGATCCTCTACTTTCCAAGCATTCTTGAAAACATCAAACATCTTTATTTCACCTCGGCCTTTCCGCCAACCTCCTCGATTTTCTGCTTAGCAGACTCAGAGAAAGCAGCTACTTCAACAGTGAGCTGTTTGGTGAGCTCGCCGTTGCCGAGAACTTTGACTCCGTCAAGAGTCTTTTTGAGAAGACCTGCTGCAACAAGAGCTTCTCCGTTAACAACAGTGCCGTTCTCAAAGATTTCAAGATCGCCAACGTTTACGATTGCATACTCTTTAGCAAAGATGTTTTTGAATCCACGTTTAGGGATCTGTCTCTGGAGAGGCATCTGGCCGCCTTCGAATCCGGGACGGATGGAGCCGCCGGAACGGGCTTTCTGACCTTTATGACCTTTACCAGCGGTTTTACCGTTGCCGGAACCGTGGCCTCTACCTCTACGGTAGCTTTCAGTGTTTGCGCCGGGTGCCGGTGCAAGTTCATGAAGTTTCATATCGGTGCACCTCCTTATTCTTCTACTTCGGTGACCTCGACCATGTGAGCAATCTTGGCGATTTTGCCGCGGGTTGCTGCATTGTCGGGCTGAAGGGTTTCCGCACCAATTTTGCGGAGGCCAAGGGAGATTGCAGTTGCGATCTGATCATCTTTCTTGTGGATAAAGCCTTTTACAAGTTTGATTTTAAGCATTTTAACTGTTTTCCTCCTTAACCGTAGATTTCTTCAACGGTTTTGCCGCGGATTGCTGCAACCTGCTCCGCATCACGGAGAGAAAGCAGACCCTGCATGGTGGCAGAAACTACGTTGCAAGGATTGTTGGAGCGGAGGCATTTGGTACGAACGTCCTTGATGCCTGCTGCTTCCATAACGGCACGAACTGCGCCGCCTGCGATAACACCGGTACCTTTGGGTGCGGGTTTCATAAGAACTTCGCCTGCACCAAATTTACCGATAACCTCATGAGGAATGGTGGTTCCTTTGAGGGTAATGTGTTTAAGATTTTTCTTTGCGTCTTCAATACCTTTGCGGATTGCGTCC
>JAFQBT010000119.1 GCA_017399625.1 Oscillospiraceae bacterium | reverse complement strand
CCTTGAACTTTGCCCCACCAGCAATCTCCACACCTGCATGTTCCCCTGCATTGAAGAATACCCGCTCCGCAAACTTATGGAAGCGGGCGTTAAAATCACCGTCAACACCGACAACATGACTGTTTCCAACGTAACTCTTGACAGCGAATTCAAAAAACTCATCGCTGCTTTTGACCTTACCGACGAGGAAATCAAAGGCTTTGCGAAAAACTCCGTAAACGCCTGCTTTGCCGACGAGGAAACGAAAAAGGTTCTTCTTGAAAAAATCGAAGCTGCGGAATAAAAATGGAAAACGAAAAAATTTATAAAATGGCTTTTTCAAAAGTTTTTCCGCTTCTGGTCGCCAAAGCAGTTAAAAAAGGCCGCACCGAGGAAAAGGTTTTTGCAGTAACTTCATGGCTCACAGGTTATTCCGAAGATGAAATTAAAGGTTTTGAAAATTCCGATTTGACTTACGGCGATTTTTTCAGAAACGCGCCGGCACTTAACCCCAACCGAAAATTCATTACCGGAAAAATCTGCGGAATCGCCGTTGAAACCATTGAAGAACCGCTTATGCAGGAAATCCGCTATCTCGACAAGCTTGTTGACGAGCTTGCAAAAGGAAAAAGCCTTGATAAAATTTTTAGAAAATGATAAAAAGCAGCTTTTGCGCTTGTTTCGGAGGATTTATGAAAAGGGTAAGAATAACAGCCATACGAAAAACAATTTATCCGGATCTGATCGAAAAATATGAAAATCCGATAGAGCATGCCTGCGACGTTAAAGTAGGACAGGTTTGGATTGCCGAAGGCTGGGAAAAACCGCAGGGCTTTTGTGACAGCGCATGGGAAAGCATTTCCGCTTTTGTTATGACTTTGGCTCACGGAGGCGAAAATTTCTATGACGGCTGGATGAAAAACCCGAAAACAGCCATGATAAGCTGCAACGACGGTTTCAGACCGGTAAGCTTTTATCTTGAAGCATTGGAAGAGGACGCCAACGCAGATCCGTACACGGAAAATAACTAAAAAACAAGCCGCTTTTATTAAAGGCGGCTGTTTTTTATAAATTTTTTATATAAACTCTCGAATCCTCTCCATCGATATCTTTCATCGTTTGGAAAAAGTTATAGCCGTATTTTTCATAAAGCCCGATGTGGTTTGTGGAAATGTGGATTTTTTCAAATCCTTTTTTCTTCGCAAGCTTTTCCGCATGGGCAAGAAGTTTTCCCGCGTTTCGGTTTCCGCGGTATTCCGGAAAGGTATAAACAAATCCGATCCAAGGCGTAAGCCCGGTTGGCTGAATGTCGTCAAAATCCGCAAAGGTGCAAAACGAAACAAGGTTTTCTTCGTTTGTGAGCAAAATAACTTCAGCGTTTTCTCCCACCGTTTCTTTAAGTTTTTCTTCCTTAAGAAGTTTAAAAAGGAATTTTCCCGCGCTCCAATCGCTTTTTTCAATTTCGGAAAGCCAATGTTCCCTTTTTTCGGAAGAAAAATATTCAATTATCTTCATTGCAAACCCTCGTTCATTATCTTAAACTTTCTGATAAAATTATACTTTGACAGCAAACAAAAATCAAGCTATACTGTTTTTCAGAAAAAACGATCGGAGAAAATCTTATGACAAAAATCCTTTTCGTCTGCCACGGGAATATCTGCAGAAGCCCAATGGCGGAATTTGTTATGAAAGACCTGCTTTCCAAAACCGGCAGGGAATTTGAATTCGAAATTTCCTCCGCCGCAACAAGCACGGAAGAAATCTGGAACGGAATAGGGAACCCGGTTTATCCCCCGGCAAAAAAGCTTCTTGCGAAAAAAGGCATAAACTGCGACGGAAAACGCGCAAGGCAGATGACCCGCTCCGATTACGATTATTACGACCTGCTCATCGGAATGGATAACTGGAATATCCGCAACATGCTCCGCATAACCGGCGGCGACCCGGATAATAAAATCAAAATGCTTTTGGATTTCACAAACCGCCCGGGCGAAGTTGCGGACCCTTGGTACAGCGGAGATTTTGAAGCAACCTATCGGGACGTTCTCGAAGGATGCGAAGGAATTCTCCGCCAGTATTGACCTTTATCAAAAACCGTGCTATATTAAAACCAAAGAAAACTTGAAAAGGGTGAAAAGATGCGCAAATAATCCTGTTTTGATGTAAGAATGAAAACCGAAAGACCTTCGGCGCTTCCGCAAAAATTGCGGCGGCTTTGTTCCTTACGGAAAAACGCAGATTATTTGCAAGAAAAGCCCTTTTTTATCCAAAAAAATGAGCTTTTGTTGGTCTGCGTTCGCTTTGCCGAAGGCAGACCTTTTTTGTTTCTCAAAGGAGGAATGATCAATGCTCCAGATCAAAAATCTTTCAATGAACCACACAAAGGATTCCCACGTTCTTTCCGAAAACCTTTCCTTTGTTCTTAACGAAGGGGAAAAAGCAGCGATAATCGGCGAGGAAGGAAACGGAAAATCCACCCTTTTAAAACTTATCTATGACCCGGAACTTGTGGAAAACTATAT
>JAFQBT010000118.1 GCA_017399625.1 Oscillospiraceae bacterium | reverse complement strand
GAAGGTTTTGACGGATGAGGGGAAAACCCTGTCCCGTTAAAATAGGACGAACAGCCTCCCTTGTGCAAAGGGAGGTGGCATTTGCGAAGCAAATGACGGAGGGATTGTAATCCAATCCAATAAAAAACGGGCGGATAATATCCGCCCCTGCATTTTCAACTTTCAATTGATAATCCCTCCTCCGAGGAGGTAATTGCCCGCCGAAAAATCCGCCTCCCTTTGACAAGGCGGCTTTTTATGCGCTTTTCTTAAATTCATTTGCGCTTATCCTGATGCTGTGCTCAATGGGCTTCCATTCCACCTTCATAAAAATCGCCGCAACGGAAATGGGAATATAAGTAAACATGAAAAGCGGAAAAGTGAACGCATAAAAAACTTTTTTAAAAGCGGAAGTGTGTATCTGCTTCCATTCGGTGATTGTCGTCACAGCGCCGATGAAAAACAGCGTCAGATACATATTCATAACCCCTTCCCCGACGGAAACGAGAACCGGAACAATGCTTCCGCCGGAGAAAAGGGCAGCAAAAGAGGAGGCAAGATTGATAACCGCGCAAAGGACCGAAAGCACCACCGCCGGCATTATATTCATGGTCATGTCAAAACAGGAAAAATCTCCCCGGAAAATTCCTTTGATGAGCCCGCCGCCGTATTTTCCGAAAACCTGGAGGTAACCCTTTGCCCAGCGCATTCTCTGCCGCCAGGACTGCCGGAAGGAAAGGGGCTGTTCGTCATAAAGAACCGCGTTTCTGCAAAAGCCGATTTTCTCTCCCCGGATGATGTTGTGAACGGTGAACTCAATGTCCTCGGTAAGAAGGTGAAAAGGCCATCCGCCGCATTCCTCCGCAATTTTTTTGCTGAAGAAAAAACCGGTTCCGGAAACCGCGCAGGAATTTCCAAGGAGGAAGCGTGCGTGGTTAAGATAACGGCTTTCCCGGAGGAACCAGAGGGAATATCCCGCGGAAATCCAGTTTCCGCCGTAGTTTTTGGAGTTCCGGTAGCCGGTGATGATATCAAAACCATCGCAGAAAGTGCGGTTCATCTCCTCGATATAATTTTCATCAAGAACGTTATCCGCATCAAAAACGAAGAATCCATCGAAAAAATCCCGGGGATAATCCTTTGCAATATGCCCCAGAAGCTCCTCAAGAGCATAGCCCTTGCCGATTTTTTCAAGGTTGAAGCGCTTATAAACAATGGCGCCGCAATTTCTGGCGGTCCTTGCGGTGGAGTCGGTGCAGTTGTCCGCAATGACAAAAACCCGGAGGTTTTCCCTTCCGTAGGTCTGGGCGCTGATGCTTTTTATCAGTTCTCCAATGACCTTTTCCTCGTTTCTTGCGGAAACAAGAACAGCAAAGCGGTGCTTTTTCTCCGGTTTGTGGGGCGGTTCTTTTTTTAAAATCGCCGCGGGAATATAGAAAAACTGGTATGCATAGCAAAGCAGAAAAACCGCCGAGATTATAAAATTTACCGTAAAAACAAAATCCATTTTTCGCTCCTTAAAAAATTTATTTCCATAAAAATGATACGGAAAAAATTTTTAAGAAACAATTACCCGAATCCTTAATGTTTTCTTAAGATTTTATTAAGATTCCCGGAGGGCATAGCCTTCCCCTTGAGGAGACTCCCCTGTTCGGGGAGATGTCTGCGCAGCAGACAGTGGGGTCTGCCGTCTGTGGCTGAGCAAAAGGTGGCACGAAGTGCCGGATGAGGTGTTCCTCCGCCTTCCGCCGAGCGAATCAGCCTTCCCGGAGGGGAAGGTGGATTCGCCGCTTGCGGCGAAGACGGAAGAGGGATTTCCAAGCAACCCGGAGGGCAGCCTCCCTTGTGCAAAGGGAGG
>JAFQBT010000117.1 GCA_017399625.1 Oscillospiraceae bacterium | reverse complement strand
TTTTTAAGATATTCCGCCGCTTCTGCAATATCGTTTTTCCACATTGAAAAAGTATAAATTTCGTCCTGAAGGCGGTTTTTCTCGTTTATTTTTATTCCGCTTTCAATAATTGCCGCAAGAACCGAAAGAAAGCCTTGCAGTATGAGCATCATTCCGACGCCGATTGTTCCGTAAAGAAACGCCGCAACGGGCATCATCAGAACTCTGAGCACCGGATATAACATTCCGAGCACGGAATAGCCCTTCTGCTCCAATCCTTCCGGGATAAGGTTCGGATAGATGCTGTTATAGGCAAGCTCGTCAAAAGTCTGAAGGCAGGATATGAGAAGTGAAAATCCGAGATATCCAACGTAGGTAAATTCAAAATTGATAAGATAAAGTCCTGCCGCAGCATAGCAGATTCCGTTGAGTAAATCTCCGCCCACCAGAAAAGGTTTTCTCGGAAGTCTGTCCATCCATGGCGCTGCAAAAAACGGTATAACAAATGCGGGAACAAAAGCCAGCGCCGCAGTAAGAGCCGCCGCAAAAGTGCTCTTCGTTTCCTCAAAAACAAGGAACGAAAGGGCAAAGTTTCCGGCAACGCCGCCCATTGCGCCAAGAGTTGTTGCGATTATTATGAGAGTGAAATTTTTTGTCCAAAGTCTTTTTTCCATTTCTCTCACCTCCGTGATAAAATCATACCACGGATTTTAAGCAAAATAAATCCGGTTATTTTGGGAAAATCAATCCCGAAACAACCGGATAAACGGTCTTTATTTAAAGCTTTGAGGAAAATCACAAACGAGCCGGAACGCCTTGCCGTATTCTCTGTTGGCTTTATACCATTCAAGCACCCAAGGAAGATGGAATTTTGCATAGCCTATGGGCATTTCCTTCCTGCATCTTTCAAAATGTTCAAGCAGCAATTTTCCGTAATCCGCGTCTGAAAGATAATTTTCATTCCCAAGGCGGAATTTTATTATTTCGCAGGCTTCGTCCGCAATTTTTTTAAGCTCTTCCGTTTCCGCCTTTGCTTCTTTTTCCTTTTCAATCGCCGAAAGAGCTTCTTCCTTTCTTCCGAGTTTTTCACAGCAAACCGCAAGCTTATGAAGGCTTGGGGCGGAAGGTTCCGAAAGATTTGAAAAATAATCATAAGCTCCGGAAAAATCTCCCGCTTCGATTTTTGTTGCGGCAAAATTATAATCCACCGTTTCGATCAGATCCGGTTCCGAAAGTTCCGCGGCTATTCTTTTCGCAATTTCGCCATGCCGTATCATGGATTCAATATCGCAGATGTTGCTGTAGCAATTCGTTATATAAAGTTTTGAAAAAAGCATTACCCTCGTTCTTCCTTCTTCCGAAGCAAGATTATATGCTTTCTGAAGATTTTCAAGAGCGGAATAGTTTTCGCCTTTTTCATAATCCGCATATCCCGAACGCAGATACATCAGCGCGCAGGGATAAAGTTTTTGCGCTTCCGAAAATTTTCCGCAGAAAAGCCTTTGGAACGCAAGCTGGCGGGAATCCATGCAGGATTCAAGTTTTTCATCTATCGGAACAATTTCTTCCGAAACAAATTTTTTCAGAACAAGAACATCTATTGCAAAACGGCTGTTTTTAAGGTAAAAATATTCTTTTTCAAATTTTTCATCAAAAACAGGAAGTTTTTTAAAATCGTCGGAAAAAGCGGCATCATACCATTCTTCAATAAATTTCTTCCCTTCGGAAAGAAGTTTTTCGTCAATCACCCAATCTGTTCCGAGCCTTTCAAAAAGCGCCTTCAGAATTTCTTCGGAAGCCTCCGCCTTTCCCTGCTCTATCTTTGAAAGATATGAAACTGCACAGATTCCTTTGCAAAGTCCTTCCTGACTCCAGTTTTTTTCAAGGCGTATTTTTCTTATCAGAAAACCTGTATATCTCATTTTCCCGCCTCCTTTTCACAGTTACAATAATATCACCGGAAAGAAATTTAGTAAAGCAAAAAAGCACCCTTCCGGGTGCCTTTGATTTTTTCTTATTTATCAGCCGTTCTTTTTCTGCTGTCTTGCTTCGATGTCTGCAAGAGCGTCTTTTCTGGAAAGGTTGATTCTGCCCTGCTGGTCGATTTCGACAACTTTAACGATTACTTCGTCGCCGGGTTTAACAACGTCTTCGACTTTTTCAACGCGATTTTTGTCAAGTTTGGAAATGTGGCAAAGACCTTCTTTTCCGGGAGCGATTTCAACGAATGCGCCGAACTGCATAAGGCGGGTTACTTTGCCTTTATAGATTGCGCCGACTTCAGGATCCATGGTGATGGTCTGAATGATCTGGATTGCTCTTCTTGCGTTGTCAATATCCATACCGGAAACAAATACGCTACCGTCTTCTTCGATATCGATTTTAACGTCGCATTCTGCGCAGATCTTCTGAATGGTTTTGCCGCCGGAACCGATAACGTCACGGATCTTGTCGGTATCGATTTTGATGGTGAGCATTTTGGGAGCATATTTGGAAAGTTCTGCTCTGGGTTCTGCGATTGCGGGAGCCATAATGTCATCAAGAATATAGAATCTTGCTTTTTCGGTTTTTTCAAGAGCCTCTGCAATGATTTCAGGAGTAAGACCGTCGCATTTGAGGTCCATCTGGATTGCGGTGATACCGTCTTTGGTACCTGCAACTTTGAAGTCCATGTCGCCGAAGAAGTCTTCAAGACCCTGGATATCTACCATGGTCATCCAGCGGTCGCCTTCGGTGATAAGTCCGCAAGAGATACCTGCAACGGGTTTTTTAATCGGAACGCCTGCGTCCATAAGTGCAAGGGTGGAACCGCAGATTGCGCCCTGGCTGGTGGAACCGTTGGAAGAAAGAACTTCGGAAACAGTTCTGATTGCATAGGGGAATTCTTCAACAGGCGGAATAACGGGTTCAAGAGCTCTTTCTGCAAGTGCGCCGTGACCGATTTCACGTCTGCCGGGACCACGGGAAGGTCTGGTTTCGCCTACGGAATAGGAAGGCATGTTGTACTGGTGCATATAACGTTTGCTGGAAACGCCGTCGATGCCGTCGAGTTCCTGGGATTCGGAAACAAGGCCGAGGGTTGCGATGGTGAGAACCTGGGTCTGTCCGCGGGTGAACATACCGCTGCCGTGGGTTCTGGGAAGAAGGCCTACTTCTGCAGCAAGAGGACGGATTTCATCAAGACCGCGTCCGTCAACACGTTTGCCATCGTCGATGAGCCAGCGTCTTACAACGTATTTCTGGAGTTTGTAGATAGCCTCGTCGATTTTGAGAATTTCGTCGGGATAGATTTCGTCGAATTTTTCGTGAACAGCGGCGATGATGGGCTGGAGAGCTGCGTCACGAACGTTTTTATCATCGGTATCAAGAGCTCTTCTGATATCCTCGATTGCGAATTCCTTGATTTCCTCGAACATTTCTGCGGGAACGTCGATTACCTGATATTCGAATTTGGGTTTGCCGATTTCAGCAACAACGCTGTTGATGAAGTTTACCATTTTAACGTTTTCTTCGTGAGCGGTCATGATTGCTTTGAGCATGGTGGCGTTGTCAACTTCGTTTGCGCCTGCTTCGATCATAACAACTTTTTTGTCGGTGGAAGAAACGATAAGGTGAAGGTCGGATTTTGCATCCTGCTCCGCAGTGGGGTTGAGGATGATTTCTCCGTCAACAAGACCTACTTCGCAGCCTGCGATAGGTCCGTTCCACGGAACGTCGGAGATTGCAACAGCCATGGAAGCGCCGATCATTCCGCACATGCAGTAGGAATAATCGGGGTCAACGGACATTGCGGACATTACTACTGCGCAGTCGTTTCTCATGTCTTTCGGGAAAAGAGGGCGCATCGGGCGGTCGATTACACGGCTGTCGAGAATTGCTCTGTCGGTGGGGCGGCCTTCTCTTCTGGGGAAGGAGCCGGGGATTTTACCAACGGAATAAAGCTTTTCGTCAAAATCGACGGAAAGAGGGAAATAGTCAATACCTTCGCGGGGGGTCTTGCTTGCGGTAACGTTGCAGAGAACAGCGGTTTCGCCGTATCTTACAAGGATGGAAGCGTTTGCAAGGCAGCACATTTTGCCGGTTTCAAAGCTGATTTTTCTGCCGCAGTATTCGGTTTCAAAAACTCTGTAATTCTCGAACATAAAAAAATACCTCCGTTTTAAATTTTTGCGCGCGGCAAAAACAAAAGCGGAAGCGGGAATAAACAATAAATCCAAAAACCAAAATCT
>JAFQBT010000116.1 GCA_017399625.1 Oscillospiraceae bacterium | reverse complement strand
GTCACGGCAAAGCCGTGACACCCCCCTTTGACAAGGGGGCAAATGCAAAAAAAGCACCCCGGGGGGTGCTCTTTTTTTGTTTTATAAAATTTTGTCGATTTCGGTGCGGATGCGGTCAAAGACCTCTTCGATGGTGCCGGCGGAATCGATTATTGCGATGTTGTCACGGTCTTTGAGCATTTCAAAAACGATTCCGTAACGGCGGCGGGTTTCGGAAATCATGGCGGCGTTTTCCTCATAAATTTCAAAATGAGTTCTGCCGGCGCGGATATGTTCGTGGCATTTTTCCGGATCCATATCGAGGAAAACGCAGATATCCGGCTTTGTGATAAAGGGGCAACCGAGGTTCATCCCTGCGACCCAATCCAGCGCGCCGTCAACTCCCTGATATGCAAGGGAGGAATAATAATAGCGGTCGCAGACTACGTCCGTTCCCTCGGAAAGGTGCTTTATAATGCCGTTTTTCGGGCTTACGTTATGCTGAACTCTGTCCGCCGCAAACATTGCCGCAAGCTCCTCGCGGGTTCTCGGATGTTCGCCGCCGAGACCGTCCCTTACCATTCCGCCAAGGCCGGTTGCGGTGGGTTCCGCGGTATGGTGGACCGTTCTGCCTTTCGAGCGGAGATAATCAACAAGAAGATTTGCCTGGGTTGTTTTTCCGCTTCCGTCAACGCCCTCGATCACAATAAAAAGTCCGCGTTTGTTTTCCAATTTTCAAAACGCCTCCTTCGGATTTTCTATGGTTGATTATACCCCAAGGGGCATAATCTTGTCAAACGGGTTTTTCTTTTCAAAATGCGGGATTTGTGGTATTATAAAATCAGGATGGGCGAAGGATTATCCCCGACCGGTTGCGATGGTTACGGAAAAACAATGTAGGGGCGGATATTATCCGCCCGTTCAAAATATGGCAGTTTGCGGGGGAAAAATCCCCGGTTTTGCCATGATAGAATTTTCCCCTCATCCGTCTTTTTGCCTTCGGCAAAAATCCACCTTCCCCCAGGGGAAGGCATATCACAAAGGAGGTTGCTTATGGAAGAATTTTTTGAGGCAAGTCTTTTTTCAAAGCCTTTTCTGAGCGCGGTCATCGTTGCCGCCGGAAGTTCGTCGAGAATGGGCGGAGAGGATAAAATTTTTCTCCCCATAAGCGGCGTTCCGGTTATTGCAAGGAGCCTTCTCGCTTTTGAAAACTGCGGCGATATTTCCGAAATCATTGTCGTTACGAAGGAAAGTTCCGCCGGAAAAATCCGGGAAATTGCCGAAGAACACGGCATCAGAAAGCTCGTGAAAATCGTTCCCGGCGGAAACACAAGGGCTGAATCCGTCCGCAGCGGCGTTCTTGCGGTTTCGGAAAATGCGGATTTTGTGGCGATTCACGACGGCGCAAGACCGCTTGTCACTCCGGATGACATAAGCCGCTGTGCCGCGGATGCTTTCCGTTTCGGCGGAGCGGTTCTTGCTGTTCCGGTGACGGACACCATCAAATACGGACGGAAGAACGGTTTTGTGGAATACACCCCCGCAAGGGAAAAGCTTTTTGCCGCCCAGACCCCGCAGATTTTCGACCTTGCGATTTATAAGGAGGCCATGGAAAGGGCTTTCCGGGAACTTGCGGATTTTACCGACGACAGCCGGATTTTTGAAAACGACGCAAGAAAAGTTTTCCTCACTCCGGGGAAAAGATACAACATAAAAATCACCGCGCCGGAGGACATTGTTATTGCCGAGGCGCTTCTGAAAGGAAGGGATTCCGAATGATCCGCATCGGACACGGCTATGACGTGCACAAATTAGTTGA
The DNA here is from genome assembly GCA_017399625.1 of Oscillospiraceae bacterium. Classification (GTDB taxonomy): domain Bacteria; phylum Bacillota; class Clostridia; order Oscillospirales; family Ruminococcaceae; genus UMGS1668. The sequence continues at coordinate 698 of JAFQBT010000116.1, read as the reverse complement.
GGGAAGAAGGCTTATCCTTGGCGGAATTGAAATTCCGTATGATAAGGGGCTGCTCGGACATTCGGATGCGGATGTGCTTGCTCATGCGGTGGCGGATGCGCTTCTGGGAGCTCTTGCGCTTCCGGATATCGGACAGCGCTTTCCGGATAAAGACCCGGCATACAAGGACGCGGACAGCATTGAACTCCTGAAAAACGTGTATGCGGAGATTCTGAGCACGGGATGGAAAGTCTGCAACCTCGACTGCACGGTAATTGCGGAAAAGCCGATGCTCAAGCGGTTTATTCTTCCTATGCGGGAGGTTCTTGCAAAGGCTTTGAGCACGGACATCGGCAGCATAAACATCAAGGCTACCACCGAGGAAGGTCTTGGACTTCGGGGCGAAGGAATCGGTGCTCACGCGGTGGTGCTTCTGGAAAAACAAAAATAAATTTTATGCTGGGGCGGATAATATCCGCCCGTTTTTTTGTAAAAAGGCCCCTTGTTAAAGGGGGCTGGCATTTTTAATCGCCTGCGATTAAAAATGACTGGGGGGTTCTGTAGGGGTTACCGGATGAAATTAAAACCTCCTCGGAGGAGGAGGGGGACCATCGAAGATGGTGGAGGAGGGATAATCCCTGACCGGTTGCGATGGATTCATAAAATTAATGTAGGGCGGGGGCTTGCTCCCGCCGTTATTTTTGTTTATTATGTACCCC
>JAFQBT010000115.1 GCA_017399625.1 Oscillospiraceae bacterium | reverse complement strand
TAACTTTTATAAAAATCTCTTGTTTTTTCAGTTTTGCGACCGCCAAACCATTTCAGAAAATACAAGAATTTTTATGCCAAGGCTTTTTATCGACCCCTGGCAGAACCAGGGGTTTTGTTAAGCCTAAAGGCAACAATAAAAAAGGGAGCTCCGCGAAGCGGAGCTCCCTTTTTTTATTCTTTGCCTTCCGGCATTTCGTTATATTTAACATATCCGGAAATGTCGTTCACTTTTTCAACGCTCCGGATAATCTCCCTCACCGTTTCCGGATCCATGTTGAGCCTTGTTTCGAGCACGAACATATTGTATCCGTCCGACCAGAAAACGACTTTTGTTCCGAATGGATCACCCCGGAATCCGTCATCATGGGGCTGAATTTCGATGCAGAAAAGTTCTTCGCCGTCCATTTCAAAAATGCCTTCCAAAACTTCGCTTCCTGCCGGAACGCCGTAACCTATCGATGCGCCGTTATCATAATTCCATGCCGGATACTGAGTAAAAATCGCGTAAAGATTTTCGCCGTAATTATCATAAACCAAAATATTATAGGTTTCTCCGGCTTCGCCGCCGCAATCCGTCCAATCCTCGTTTTCCTCGAGATACATCGGCACAAAATATTCATGGAGCAGGTGGTCCGAATCCTCCGCAACGTCGATATTGAAACGGATATTGTAATTGTCGCCGCTGTATCCGCCGAGGGCTTCCATAAAAACAAGGTCGCCTTCCTGAACGGTACTAAAAAATTTTGCCGCCGCAACTGCCGTTACCGAAAAAAGCATAACAAGCGCCGCCGCAAGGGCAAGGCTTGCCTTTATCTTGAAATTTCTTTTTGCCGGGGCTTCGCTGGATTCGATAAGTTCATCCTCAAGCCCGTTCATCGCCATTAAAAAATCGTCCTTCGTCATGGGGCAAATCCCTCCTTTTCAAGGTGTTTTCTTAATTTTCTGCGGATTCTGTGGAGGATTACCGAGGCATTTCCGGCGGAAACCGCACAGAGTTTTCCAATTTCTTCCGGGGTTTCCATGAAGAAATACCGCCGGATGAAGATTTTTCTTTCCCTTTCCGGAAGATTTTTTGCAAAGCGGTTTATGCTTTCGCAAAGCTCCTTTGCAATAAAACCGTCCTCAATGCTTTCGCCGGAGGGTATGCATTCGGAAAGTTCATCAAAAAACGCCGTGTTTTCGTTCCCGCCGCGTTTTTCCGCATTTTTCTCCCGGAGCTTGTTGAGAGCAAGGTTGCGGGTTATTTTTGCAAGAAAAACCCGGAGATTTTCCGGTTTTTCCGGCGGAACGCAGTTCCAGAAAGCGAGGAGCGCAGAATTGAAGCATTCCTCCGCGTCCTCCGGATTCCGGAGGATATTTTCCGCAACTTTCCTGCAGTATGCGCCGTATTTTCCCGAAATTTCATCGATTGCGCTTTCGTTTTTCCGAAAGCAAAGAGCGATTATTTCCTCATCCTGCAATCCCGTCACCTCCTTTTTTCTTTTTCCGAAAGGCCCTTTCAACTATAATGACACGGTATTATCGAAAATATTACAAAAAAATCCGCCCCCGGGGGGCGGATTTTTTTAATTTGCAAGAATACCGAATTTTGTTTTGACTCTCCGGAGTTTTGCTCCCCAGGAATCGGAGAGCAGAAGCAGGAAGATAACCGTCGCGGCGCTGTGAATCGAATCCGGAAGAAGGCTTGTTACGCAAAGGCTGATGTAGCTTTGCCAGGAAAGCCCATAAACAAAACCTGCGCCGCTCCAGATGTTGAGAATCCATCCGTAAATAAATCCGCAGGCTGCGCCGAAGATTATCAGCTGCCATTTCTTTTTCAGCAGGCCGGCTTTTGAAAGCAAACCCGCAAGGAATCCGATGAGTCCCCAAGCGAACATCTGCCATGGGGTCCAGGGTCCCTGTCCGAAAAAGAGGTTCGATGCAAGAGCGGCGATGGCTCCGGTGAGGAATCCCGCTTCCGGTCCGAAGACCATTGCGGTGATGACGATTATTGCGGAGGTAGGTTTGAAATGTGGCACAAAGGCAAAAGCCGCCCTTCCCACTGCGGCAATTGCCGCCATTACCGCAAGGGGAATCCATTCCCTTGCCTGGGGCTTTTTCATTTCGTAAAGCATCAGAAACGGAATCATCGCAAGTATGACCATCACGATGCTTATGAATCCGTAGTTTTTTGCGCCGGTTGCCATGAATGCCCAGAGCGCAAGCGGGAACAGAAGGCAAACGAGGATGAACATCACCTTTGTGCGGTGGTTTTTCAAAGAAGGCTTCTGCAAAGCTTTTCACCCTCCTCGCAGGTTATGATGTTCTGAACAAGATGCCTTGTCATGCGGCTTGCCGCGGTTGTATAGAAGCTGTTTTCGGAGAAGAATTTTTTCGGAGTGCCTTCGGAAACAATATATCCGTCAAAGAACAGCATGCAGTGGTCGGAATATTTTGCGCAGAATTCGATATCGTGGGTGACCATGAGCACGGTCTTTCCTTCCGACGCAAGCTCCCGGAGAATATTGCCCATATTTTCCTTTGAAAGAGCATCCATGCCCTTTGTGGGTTCATCAAGGAGCAGGAGTTTCGGTTCGAGAAGAAGGATTTTTGCAAGGGCGGCCTTTTGCATTTCGCCGCCGGAAAGGTCATAGGGATGGCGGTCGAGCAGGAAATCTATCTGCATCTTTTTCGCCGTGCTCAGAACCCTTTCCTCAATCTCCGCCTTGGTGAGTTTTGTGTTCGCAAACACCTCTTCAAGGTCACGGCGGAGGGTTTCGAAAACGAAAAGGGACTGGGGGTTCTGGGGAAGAACAGCCATGTTGTGCTCAAAAAGCTCGATTCCTTTATATTTGCTCAGTTCCTTTCCGTTCACCTTGATTTTTCCCATATTATATTTGCGTTTCTGGGAAACAACGGAGAGCATTGTTGTTTTTCCGGCGCCGTTTCCGCCGAGGACGGAACAAATCTCGCCTTTTCTTACAGAGAAGGACAGATCCCTGAGCACCGGGTCGGCACCTTTTTCATACTGGAACCAGACTTCGCTTATATCAAGAACCTTTTCCTCCGGTCTTTCTTCCTCGGTGAGCACCGGAGATTCCGGATGTTTTTCGTCAACAAGGCGGCTGAACCAGCTTCTGCCTTCGACGATGCTCAGTGGGCATTCCCCTTTGAGCACGCTTCCGTACATTCTTGCCGGAGTGGGCAGAGCCTTATACATTCCGTCCGGTTCTTCGGTGGCAAGATACTGGGCCATTTCCTGTGGAGGAAGATATTTTTTTATGCTGCCGTCCTCCATGAGCATGACCTTATCCGCATAGCCGTAAACTTCCTCAAGGTTGTGCTCGGTGATTATTATGGTGGTGCCCAGTTCAAGGTTTATCTTGCGTACATTTTCAAGAAATTCCCTTGCGGCAATAGGATCAAGCTGGCTCGAAGGTTCGTCAAGGATGAGGAGCTTCGGCTGCATGAGCATGATGGATGCAAGGTTGAGCAGCTGTTTCTGTCCGCCGGAAAGTTCCGCGGTTTTCTTCCGGAACCAGTTGTGGATTCCGAAATAGTTTGCCATTTCCGCAACGCGGCTCCGGATAACCGGAGTTGCAACTCCGAGATTTTCAAGTCCGAAGGCAAGTTCGTGCCAGACTTTATCGGTGACGATCTGGGCATCCGGGTTCTGCATTACAAAACCGATTTCGCCGGCGGTTTTTTCTTCCGGAAGGGAATAAATATCCTCGCCGTAAAATTCAATGCTGCCTCTGGTCGTTCCGAAGGGCTTGAGCTGGGGTTTAAGGCTTTTGAGAAGGGTTGATTTTCCGCAGCCGGAAGGACCGCAGACAACGATAAATTCCCCTTCGTTGACCGTAAAATTGATGTCGCGGAGGGCCGTTTCGTTTCCGACAGCATAATCAAAGCCGAAGTTTTTCACTTTAACTGCTTCCATTTAAGGTCCTCCTTTATCTGAATTATTGCCGGCAGAATGCCGAGAAGAATATACGAAATATAAATTATGATATCGATAAAATCAATCTGCGGCGGAACGATTGCCGGATAAAATTCCATTGTTCCCCTGCCGCTTATGTATGCAAAAATTTCGATTCCGAAGAGCAGAAGCACCAGCCCGAGCATTTTTGCGTCCTTTTTTCCGAAGCGGAAAATCGAAAAGGTGCTGCGCTTATGCTGTCCATATCCTCTTGCGCGCATTGAATCCGCTGTGATTACCGCATCCTCCAGCGCCCAGCTTACCAGAATTGAAAGCACCCTTGCGCCGGAACGGATCCTTTGCTTAAGGCTTCCGCTTTTCCAGTCAAGACCGATGCTCCGCTGGGAATCGGCGATGATTTTAACCTGCGCCATAAGCCGCGGAATAAGTGAAAGAGTCATGGAAACAATGAGCGCGATGGAAGGAAGAATCCGCCCGAAAATATAGATGAATTTATCCGAGGTGACAACGGTGTTATAGCAGGTGAACCAGACCACTGCGCCGAACATCATTCCTGCGGAAACGATTCCGTAGATAAGAGCTTCCTTCGTCACCGGGTTATCGAAAAGATAGAAAAGGATGGTTGCGCCCCTGTGATTGAAAAGCGGGTTCGCAAGGGCAATGAAAATGAACATCGGAACGCCGAAGCCGAGGGTTGCCATAACGGTTTTTCTGCCGTTTATCATTGCCGCGGAAAAAATTGCGCAGCAAAGGGAAACCACCGTAAAAACCGGGTGGATGAAAAGAAGAGTTCCCGCAATCACCGCCGCAAAATAGATGAAGCTTACCCAGGGGTGGTAAAGGGAAATTCCCGATTCGGTTTTAAGATTTTTCTCCGATGCCATTTCTGTCCTCCTTTCCTTTTTTATGCCACATTTGTTAAAGGCGGAATCAATCCCCGTAGGTGTCGCCAACGTCCTCGCCGAGGTCGCAGGTATAGATTATTTCGATGCTGTCGCCCCGGTCGACCTCATACTGTCCCATGGAAAAGCTCGGGAACCAGCCGTTTACCTGATACATCCATCCGGAAAGGGGACCGCAGTCAAATTCATAAAGATTCGCGACGCCTTCGATATAGGGAACGGTTTTTGTTCCGGTATGCTCCATGTGGATTTTGTTTTCCTTGACGACCTTTGCGAAAACGTCGAAAACGGTCATACCGTCCTCATATTCAAACTCGAAGCTGTCAAGGATAACGCCGTCCTCCGGAAGGATGGAAAGCATCGAATCGGAAAGTTCGCCGCTTTCAAGGGCGGTTTTACATGTGATGCTGACGTAGCAGATATTTTCGTCCGGGCGGTTTTCAAGTTCAACTTTTCCGGATTTCATGGCGTTTTCAAGTTCCTGCTGAGTAAGCTCCTTGGTATAGCCTTCGAATCCGCTGAAGGTATCTCCGCCGGAGGGAAGGTCGTTCTGACATCCGGCAAGAACGAACACAAAACAAAGAACCATTGCAATTATTTTTTTCATCTTTCAAAAACCTCGCTTTCGGGCAATAAAAAATGCGCTCCTTCGGAAAAGGACCGCATGCAAAACAAAAATTGCCCCGGTTTCATCCTTTCCCAATGAATCCAACGCAGAATTTTTATGGCAAGTCTTCTGGCTTATGCGTCAACCGGAAAAAACGCCCTTCCCGCAAAAAGCAGTGGGCAATTTTTGTTTTTCCGTCGGCAATTACAGCTGAGGGAGCAGCCGCGGATTTTGACCGCGTTCCTTTTTACCGCGAAAATCGCGGCCATAAAAAGCGTTTTATTTAATTTTCTGAAAAGTATTATAGACCCAAAGCGGTTTTATGTCAACCGCTTTGTCCTTTTTTGAATTTTTTGGACGAAAACGGAACCATCGCAATTGTCGGGAATTATCCCTCCTCCGGGGAGATAATTGTCCGCCGAAAAAATGCGAAAGGCGTTTTCTCTTTCAGGGGAGGCATGTCGGCGCAAGGAATGCAAAGGCAGGAATATTCCGCAAAATTCCGTAAAGAATCGCCGCGGCGATAATTATCCAGACCGGGAACATGGAGATTTTTCCGGAAATTCTGTCCTTCCCGAAGCGGATATAGCTTATTCCCAGCGCGCTGAAATAAACCGCAAGAAGCGGCAGCGAAATGGTGAATATTGCGTTGTAGCGCAGCGCCTGATAAAAATCAAGGTGCAGGATGGAGCGCAGAGCTCTTGATGCTCCGCAGCCGCTGCAATAAAGACCGGTAAGCTGATGGAACATACAGGGGATTCCCGCTCCCTCCCCTTCTCCGGTGAAATAAAGATATAAAAGAGCGGCAGCAGCAAAAAAAGCTGCCGCCGCAACGATAAATGCTCGTTTTTTCATCAATAATAAAGGAATTCTTCGGTAATGCCTGCGGCAACGCCCACTGCAACAAGGACAAAATATGCAATGATGAATACGATTCCGAGAACAAGACCGACCCAGAACCAGGTTTTGGCGGTTTTTGTTTTCTTTTCCGCATCGGCAAAATCGCCTTTTTCCGCGGCAACATGGCCGAGGATGGCATAGATAAGGCTTACAATACCGGTGAGCTGGCAGCAGGTGAAAATTTCAACCGCCGCAAGAACGATCCAGAGAACGGTGTTGGGTTTTTCAGCCGGAACATACGCGGGTTCTGCCTGATATTCCGGCATTACCGGAGGAACATAGGAACCCTGTTCCTGGTATTCGCTGTAAGTTTCCTGATGATAATCCTGGGCGGGAGCTTCATATACGTTCTGTTCGTTTTCAACTTTCATTCCGCAGTTTCCGCAGAAGATTGCTCCTTCGTTAAGTTCTGCTCCGCAATTTTTACAATTCATAATTTTGCCTCCTGAAATGAATTTATAAATCAGATTCCCGCAAGCAGACCGATGACAAAAGATATGACACCGATAATGACCGTTGCAAGAAACCATTTTTTTGCTGTTTCAATATTTTCGTTTGCTGTTTCAAAATCCCGGGATTTTACATTTTCGCTTGCCTTTGCGGCATAAACCGTTGTTCCGATTCCGCCGATAAGACAGCAGAAAACCGAAGAAAGAACTCCGATGATGATCCAGAGGGTTGCGTTGGGTTCTTCATAATCCGGAGAGCCTTCTCTGTGAATTGTGTTCGGAGAACTTTCGGAAACGTTCCAATAATCAAGCTTCGTTCCGCAGGAAGGACAAAAACGGTCGCTTTCGCCAAGTTCTTTTCCGCAATTTTTACAGAAATCTGCCATTTTACCCCTCTTTCCCGAAAAATTTTCTTTTTTTACAGTATAACAAAATATTATTTTTAATACAATATAAAAATGTTTAAGTTTTTCTTAAAATTCATTTTTTCTTCATTGTAAAAAAACGCCGGTGATGTTAATATATAATATATTATGTTTTACGGAGGTGTTTTCGGTGCTCAGAAAAATGATATGCTTTGTTCTTGCTTTCTGCTTTGTTTTTTCCGGCTGCAGCGCACCGAAGACCCTCGGTTTTGATATTCCAAGGGGCGTTGATTCCTTTGACCCCCAGCTTGCCGGAAGCGACCCGGAGCTTATTATTGTCGAAAACTGCTTCCAGGGGCTTCTCGATAAGGACGAAAACGGAACGGTCATTCCCGGCGCGGCGGAAAAATGGAGCGTTTCCGAGGACGGGCTTGTTTATACCTTCCATATCCGTGAAGGACTTTTATGGAGCGACGGCGAAACTCCCGTTACCGCGGACGATTTTCTCTTTGCGTTCATCCGGCTTTTCAGTCCGGAAACCTCCGCCCCTTCCCGAAGCGACTTTTTCAACATCCGTAATTCCGAAAAATTCCTCGGCGGCGAAGCAAACGAAAAATCCCTCGGCGTCCGTGCAGTGAACGATTATCTGCTTGTCATAACCCTTGAAAATCCGGATCCGCTTTTTCCGGATCTTCTTACAAACGCGGCGGCAATGCCCTGCAACCGGGCTTTCTTTGAGAGCACCAAGGGACGCTACGGTCTCGGTCTTTCATATACGATGTTCAACGGCGCATATTACGTCCGCCGCATCAACAACTACAGCTACGTTCTTTCCCCCAACGAGCACAGCGAAATTGCCAACGAAGAATATGAAAACGTCTATCTTTTCGTAAAGGACGACCCGAAAGCGGATGCTGTCAGCCGCCTTCTTGAGGAAACGGTGGACTGTTCCGTAATCAATCCTTCGGACAAGGATTTCCTCGAAACCGAGGGTTTCGATATCCTTGAAAGCGAAAACACAACCTGGGCAATGGCTTTCAATACGAAAAACGCGATTCTCAAAAACAACAAAATCCGCCGCTCCATCGCCTATGCCATTGACAAATCCCTTCTTGCGCCGAAAATCGAACGGAATTTCCGCATTGCGGATGCGTTCGTTCCCCCTTCCGTAACCCTTAACGGACAGAACTACCGTAAAACTGTCGGCGAAAATTTCACCGGATTTGAATTCGACCCGGCGATGGCTTCGGACCTTTTCAAAACCGGACTTGAGGAGCTTGAGCTCACAAAGCTCCCGACTCTCACCATCATCTGCACCGAAGAATTTATCCCCGCCATGGGATTTGTTCAGAAAAGCGTTCAGGATAACCTTGCGGTTTTTATAAACCTTATTCCGGTTACCGAAGCGGAGCTTGAATCCGCCGTTGCCTCCGGGAACTTTGACCTTGCGCTTGTTCCGCTGACTCCTCAATACGATAACCCCGGAGCGATTTTTTCGTTTTTCACCGATTCGGACAACTTCACCGGTTTTTATCACGAGGATTTTTCAAAGGCGGTGAACTCCGCCACCAACGAATCGGATTTCACCGAAATGGCGGAGGCTTTTTCCGTTGCGGAGCAGATGCTTCTCCAGGCGATGCCCGCACTTCCGCTTTTTTATGAAACTTCCTATTTTGCGGTTTCGCCAAGGATTTCCGGACTTGATTATTCCGTTTACGGTGGTCATATCACTTTCCGTTTCTGCGAATGATAAAAAATTCTCCTTCCGGCGGTTCAGCAATTTATGTATGGGCAACCTTTGCGGTTGCCCTTTTTTTGCACTTTTGCGGAGGAGGGGTTATCTCCGACCGGTTGCGATGGTTCTGTAAAATAATGCAGGGGCGGATATTATCCGCCCGTTTTTTAATGGAACAGGATTGAAACCTTCCTCTCCGGGAAGGCTGATTGCCTCGGCAGAAGACGGCGGAAGGCTTTTTTGTTTGTTTTGTGTTTAACAAACGTATTTCTGTGGCGAACAGGTGTGTTTATTGTGCAAAATGACGGAAATTTTGGAGGATTTTATTCATTTTCCGCCTCTTTTTGGTATCAAAACTGTCACAATCATTGACTTTTTTCTTCCAAAATAGTATTATTAGAATGAAATATGGGGTCTTTCCCATATTTACTAAAAAGAAGTGTAGAAACACACAGAAGGAGTGTCACTATGAAAAAACTTCTCGCAATGCTTCTCGCTCTCGTAATGGTTCTTTCTTTCGCAGCATGCGGAACCACCCCCGAAGAACCTGAAGTTCCGGAAGAACCCGAAACTCCCACTGAGCCCGAAGAACCCACTTTTGAAGCAGTCCATGTAGAACATGAAGACTGGTCCGACGAAGTCAAAAAAGCAATCAACGATTTTGTTGATATGTACGGTATGGCTTCCGAAAACTATGCTGAAGGCGAATCCTATGTAGTATTCGACTTCGACAACACCACCTCCATCTTCGACGTTGAAGAGCAGCTTGCTGTTTACCAGCTTCAGGTAATGGCATTTGCATTCACTCCCGAAGAAATGCCCGAAATCCTTGCAACCGAACTTGCACAGGATCTTGAAAACGGCATGGACACCGACCTTACCGATCTTGAATACGGTAACGGTTCCTACAACGACTGGATCGCAGACATCACCGCAGCATATGACTATCTCTACAAAGAATATGGTCCTTTCACCGCTGCAGGTCTTGACGAAGCTGCACAGGCTGAAATCCAGGCTGATCCCATGTGGGCAGAATTCGCAACCAAAATGCGCGCAATGTACGACCTTGTTTATGACGCAGAATCCCCTGCAGTTGCATATCCCTGGGTACTTTATTGGTTCACCGGCATGACTGAACAGGAAGTTTATGACCTTGCTGCAGCATCCCACACCCTTTACGGTTCCGTTGAAACCTCCGAAGTAACCTGGGAAACCGCAGGCGAAGGCACCAAAGTTGGTCCTGTTTCCTACACCTGGACTTCCGGTACCGGCGTTTCCGAAAACCTTGTTGAACTCTACAGAGTTCTCGACGAAAACGGCATCGATGTATGGGTATGCTCTGCATCCGCAATCGATCCTATCCGTGCTGCTGTTGACGTTTACGGTCTCCATGACTATGTAACCGGCGTTATCGCAATGGCAAGATCCATGGATGAAGAAGGCAAATACGTCAACTCCTACGATTACGAAACCGGTTACGGCTGGAAAATCGAAGAAGGCGAATGGGTAAAATATGAAGTAGCTCTTGGCGCACAGACCCAGGGCGTTGGTAAAGTTCAGGCTATCAACAACGTAATTTATCCTATCTACGGCGTTGGCCCTCTCGCTGGCTTCATGGATTCCACCGGCGACTTCAACTTCTGCACCGAGTATGCAAACCTCAAACTCGTTATCAACTTCAACCGTGCTTCCCGTAAAGTTACCGACGGCGGCGGCGTTATCGCTGAACTCGCTGTTTACCAGAGAGATTACCTCGGTTATGACCTTGCAACCGCAAACGCAGCAGGCGATACCTACTACGTACTCCAGGGTCGTGACGAATACGGTCTCCGTGGTCTCCGCAACTCCGATAAGACCATGAGATACGGCAAAGACGAAGAACTTCTCTTCAGAGAAGACAAAAACGAACAGCAGCTCCAGTACATGATCGACAACAACATGACCACTGCTGAAATCATCAACATGTTCGCAGTCAAAACCGCTGAAGAAGATTCCGTTCTCGGCTTCAAATACGGTTTCGTTTCCGAATATGCAGGTTACCACAACATCGGATAATCTCTGATTATTCAACATAAAAAGACGGGGCTTCGGCTCCGTCTTTTTTATTTTCAACAATTGTTGCTTTGTTTTTCAATTTTCCCGGTGATATAATTTATTCGTTGAATTATTGCAAAGGAGGGGCGGAAATGATTTTTTATATCATTCTTTTTGCAAGCGCATATATCGCCCTTTCCGTTGTGACGGTTTACGGAATTATCGAGCGCTGGTACTGGCTTATTATTTCGGGGCTTGTTTTTATAAACGTTTTTGCAATCGGATTTGCCCTGCATTTTTTATACTGCGCGTTTCTTTCGCTTTTCGTCAACAAAAACAAGCCCATAGAAAAGCAGAACCGCTATTATTATCACGTTCTTGTTCAGACGGCTTTTCTGGTTCTTAAGGTTTTCCGGGTGAAGGTGCATACTTCCGGAAAGGAATTTATTCCGGAAAACGGAAATTTTCTTTTTGTCTGCAACCATATCCACTGGCTCGATCCGGCGGTTCCCCTTCTCCTTTTCCGGAAGCACCATATCGCCTTCATCAGCAAGAAGGAAAACCATTCCTATCCGGTTGCGGGTTCATTCCTGCATGAAGCCGCCTGCCTTCCCATTGACAGAGAAAACGACAGGGAGGCTTTAAAAACCATCAGCCACGCGGCGGAATTTATCAAAAACGGGATCTGCTCCATCGGAATTTATCCGGAGGGCTGGGTCAGCAAAACCGGCGAACTTCTGGAATTCCGCCACGGCGCTTTCCGCATTGCAAAAAAGGCGGAATGCCCGGTTATAGTCGCAAAAATTTCCGGAACGGATAAAATCCTCAAAAAGCCGCTCTGGAAAAAATGCAATGTTTCTCTTGAGATAAAAGGCATCATCGGCGCGGATTTTGTCAAGGAACACAAAACCCTTGAAATAAGCAATCTTGCAAGGGAGATTATGACGGAATAAACTGCAAAAAGGCCCCCTTGTCAAAGCGGGCTGTCACGCTTTTAAGAACAGGTGCGTGACCGGGGGATTCTGCTGAAATTACCGACTGATTTTAATTGGATGGGATTTAACCCCCCTAAGGAAAGCAATCATCTTCTTGCGGTTCGGTTTGTTTTGTGGTATTATATTCCTATATCATTTTCCTGAAGGGCGGCGGATTTTTTTTGAAAACGCTCATAATCTATTCCACGAAAACCGGCACAACAAAAAAATGCGCGGCGCTTCTTGCCGCAAATATCGGCGCAGACAGCTGCGACCTTTTTGAAATTTCGGAGGAGATTCCGGAAATTTCCGGCTATGAATGCGTGGTGCTCGGTTCGTACGTAAGGATGGGTGTAATCGATAAGAAAATTTCCGCTTTTATCCAGAAGCATAAAGCGGAGCTTTTTGAAACAAAATTCGGGCTTTTCATCTGCTGCAGCCTTGCGGAAAAGGTTTCGGAAGCCATCACGAAGAACTTCAGCGACGAAATCATGGACCATGCCGCAATAATCGATTGTTTCGGCGGCGAGCTGAAGGTTGAAAACCTCAAAGGTCTTGAAAAGCTTGCGGCAAATTCTTTTATAAAAATCGCAAAGGCCGATCCGAACTTCCGGCTTTTTGAAAAAATAATTCCGGAAAGCATCACCAATTTTTCCGACGTGCTCAAAGAAATATGATAAAAAATCCCGTGCTCATTTCCGAGCACGGGATTTCTGCTTTTTTTCAGTAACTTGCAAGGGGTGCGGAATCATCGTCCTCCATTTTTTCGATGGAGCGGATTATGACGTCATAGCTGTAATCCCCGCTCACATGGACGGAGCAGGTATCTCCGACTTTTTTGCCCATGACCGCTTTTCCGAAAGGGGATTCCTTGCTGACAAATCCCGCGGAAACGTCATAGCGCACGTTTGTGACGATCTGATAGGATTCCTCCTCGTCGTCATCCGGAATATAGACTGTAACTTTATCGAAAAGTCCCACCGTTCCCTCTTCGGAGGCGGTATCGATTATAACGGCGGTTTTTATCATCGCTTCAAGATAGCGGATACGGCTGTCGTTGCGGCCTTTTGCTCTTTTTGCTTCCTTATATTCAAAGTTTTCGGAAAGGTCGCCGAAGCCCCTTGCGGTTTTTACGTCATCAAGAATCTGCGGACGGAGAACGAGCTTGCGGTATTCAAGCTCCTCTTCCATTTTCTTTATATCGTTGGCTGTAAGTTCGTCATGCATTGGAAAAATCCGCCTTTCGTTCGTTTCTGCATTTATTATAGACCTTATCCGAGCATTTTTTCAAGGATTATTGAGTTAAAATATAAAAAAACAGTCTTTTCAGCCATTTAAAAATGTTGTATAATATATTATGTATTTTTGTAATTTTATAAAACCCGAAAAGGAGGCAAACAAATGACAAGACCGATCAAAATCATCAGCGACAGCACGGCCGATCTTCCAAAAGAACTTATTGAAAAATATGATATAGAAATCGTTCCCCTTTCCGTAACCCTTGGCGAAAACAGTTTTAAGGACGGCGTTGAAATTACCGCAAAGGATATCTTCGATTTTTATGACAGCACAAAGATGCTCCCGAAAACTTCCGCGGTTTCCGTTCACGATTATACCGAAGTTTTTACCCCCTGGGTTGAAAAAGGTTATGACGTGATCCATTTCACCATCAGCACCACCATGTCTTCCTGCTATCAGAACGCATGCATCGCTGCTGTTGAACTCGGACATGTCTGGTCCATCGATTCCGCAAACCTTTCCTCCGGAATCGGTCTCCAGGTTGTTCTTGCTGCTGAACTTGCCGCAAAAGGCGAAAGCGCCGAGACCATTGCAAAACACATCAACGAAGCAAAAACAAGGGTTGACGCAAGCTTTATCCTCAACCAGCTTGAGTTTCTCCACAAAGGCGGAAGATGCAGCAGTGTTGCCGCGCTTGGCGCAAACCTCCTGAAGCTCAAACCCTGCATCGAGGTTGTTGACGGCAGCATGAAAGTCGGCAAAAAATACCGCGGCGCCTATGAAAAATGCGCCCTTGAATATGTCCGCGACAGACTTGATGGAAACGACAATATCGAAAACGATATCATCTTCCTCACCTGGACCGGCGTTGATGCAAAGCTCCTCAAGGAAATCGAAAAGGAAATCAAAAAATATCAGAAGTTCCGCACCATCATAGTCAACGAAGCCGGCAGCACCATCACCGGACATTGCGGTCCCGGAACTTTCGGCATTCTTTATTTCCGCAAGGAGAACAAATAAAACAAAAGAGGGTTAAAGATGAAAAGCCTGACCAGTCTTTATCGAATCGGAAGAGGTCCTTCCAGCTCCCATACAATCGGTCCGGAACGCGCCGCGATTTATTTTAAGGGCAAAAACCCGGAAGCGGACGGTTTTTCCGTAACGCTTTATGGTTCCCTTGCAAAAACCGGAAAAGGTCATATGACCGATGCGGTCCTTCGCCAGACCCTTGCGCCCGTTCCTTCGGAAATTATTTTTGACCTTGAAACGGACGAAAAGAGCTTTTATCATCCCAACGCCATGGATATGCGCGCTTTTAAAGATGGCGAAGAAATCGACAAAATCCGGGTTTATTCCATCGGCGGCGGCGAAATTGCCGTTGAGGGAACGGATTACGTTGCTCCGCCGGAGGTTTATTACGAAAACAGCTTCGACGAGATTCTTGAATACTGTCAGGAGCACGAAATCCGCATCTGGGAATACGTTGAGCGGATGGAAGGTCCCCGCATCTGGGATTATCTTGAGGAAGTATGGAGCCAGATGAAGCGCACCATAAAAGAAGGCCTTAAATCCGAAGGCGTTCTTGCCGGAGGATTGGGCGTTCAGCGCAAGGCGGCTTTTCTTTATAACCAGTACCACATGGACGAAAGCGCCGAAACAAAGGAAAACAGAATAGTCTGTTCCTATGCCTTTGCTGTCGGCGAACAGAACGCAAGCAACGGAACCGTTGTTACCGCTCCAACCTGCGGAGCCGCCGGAGTTATGCCTGCTGTTCTCTATTACTGGCAGAAAAAGCGCAGGATTTCCGATACCGAAATCCTCCACGGTCTTGCAACCGGCGGAATCATCGGAAACCTCATCAAAACAAATGCTTCCATTTCCGGCGCGGAATGCGGCTGCCAGGCGGAAATCGGAACGGCCTGCTGCATGGCTTCCGCCGCTCTTGCGGAAATCTGCGGAATGAGCCTTGACCAGATAGAATATGCGGCGGAGGTTTCAATGGAGCACATGCTTGGGCTTACCTGTGACCCCATAGACGGACTTGTTCAGATTCCCTGCATCGAGCGCAACGCCGTTGCGGCAATGCGTTCCATAAACGCCATTTCCCTTGCGAACTTCCTCACCCACACAAGGAAGATTTCCTTCGACACGGTTGTCAAAACCATGTACGAAACCGGAAAGGACATCAAGAGCCGCTACCGCGAAACTTCCGAAGGCGGACTTGCAAAGAATTATTATTACAGCTGTGACTGAAATATAAATAAAAAACGCACACCGAAAGGTGTGCGTTTTTTATTTATCTGTATTGAGCATTTTGCGAAGTTTAAGTTCGTTTGCTTCCTCATCCATAAAGGAAATTCCAAGGAGCATTCCGCTTTCATCGAAAACGGCGATATTTCCTTCAATGCCGCCCCAGCCTCTTTTACGGAGTTCCAGCGGTACGCCGCTCCGGTAAAGTCTTTTATCGAAATCATTGAGAACAAGCCTTGGAAGGTCCTCAAAAAGTCTCTCGATGGGCATAAGGTGTTCTTCAAAAGTTCCGCTCTGCATCATCTCCTCAACTTCGGAGATGGTGTAGCATTCGGAGATATCAAAACCCGCCGCCATTGTTCTTTCAAGAGCGCTCATGGAAGCGCCGCATCCGAGCTTTTCGCCCATATCATGGATAAGGGTGCGGATAAAAGTTCCCTTTCCGCAGGAAACTTCTATTCTGGCGGTCTGTTCGTGCTCATCAAAATCCTTGAGCACGATGTTATAAACAACGATTTCCTTTTGAGCACGCTCGACGGTTTTACCCTCTCTCGCAAGGTCATAAAGGGGTCTTCCGTTAACTTTCACCGCTGAATACATGGGCGGAAGCTGCATCTGCCTTCCGATAAAGCCGGAAATCACGTGCTCAAACTCCGTTTTTGTAACGCGGCTTTCGGTTTCCGTGAGCACGCGGCCGGTGGTATCCTGGGTATCGGTGACGATTCCGAATTTTATATCCGCAACATAGCGTTTATCCTCGTTCGGGAGCATATCGCATACCTTTGTTGCTCCGCCGAAAAAAAGCGGAAGAACGCCGGTTGCCATGGGGTCAAGGGTTCCGGAATGCCCGATTTTGCGGGTTTTTACAACGCCCCGGAGCTTTCCGATAACGTCGAAGGAAGTGAATCCTGCCGGTTTTTTAACCGGAAGAATGCCGGTCATTCCTCTGCCTCCAGCGCTTCGCCGACGATTTTGAGGATCGTTTTCTTCGCGGTTTCAAAATCGCCTTCGATAAAGCATCCTGCGGCACAGCGGTGACCGCCGCCGCCGAGTTTTCCGCAAAGAACGGATGCGTCAACCTCGTCCCCGCTCCGGAGAGAGATTTTGTATCCGTTATCCCTCTGGCGAAGGGTTATTCCGACAAGAACGCCTTCCACTTCCCTTGGCATTGCGGCAACTCCTTCGAGTTCCGCTTCCTCTGCGCCGGTGCGTTCCAGCATTTCCTTTGTTATGCAGACAAGCGCGCAGCGGTTTTCGAAATAAAGTTCAAGGCTGTTGAGGACTTCCCTTTCGATTGCGATCCTTGAAAAGGATTTCACCTCGAACATCGCCCGGTTTATCATCACAAAATCACATCCGGCCTTGAACATTCTTCCGGCAACCGCGTGGGTGTGCCCGGTTGTGTTGGAATAGCGGAAGCATCCGGTATCGGTGGAAACGCCGGTATAGATGCAGTCCGCGATGATCTTTGTGATTTCCGCTTCCTCAAAACCGTAGCAGATATCCTCGATTATCTCGCAGCAGGCGGCCGCGGTATCCCTTACAAGCCAGTTTTTTGCATAATGTTTGTTCGAACCGTGGTGGTCGATGCAAAGATCGACTTTTCCACGGTATTTTTCAAGGTTTTCGCCGAAAAGCTGTTCGTCCGCAATATCAACTGCAACAACGGCTTTCGGTTCAAAATCCTCGGGTTTATAGTCAAGGAGAAGGTAGGAATATTGCTTCGGAAAGCCGTCGTGGCATTCCACTCTGCTGCGTTTTCCAAGCTGGTCCAGGATATAATGGAGAGCAAAAGCGGAACCGAGGGTATCGCCGTCCGGATTCCGGTGGCTGAGAATCACTATATCGTCCATCTCTTTTAAAATTTCGCAGCACTGCTGAACATTTATTTCCATTTTCTTTCTCCTTTCCGTTTTGATTATTCCTCTCCGATTTCCCGGAGAATTTTCTGGATTCCTGCGCTGTATTCGATGGAATCGTCCGGAATGAAATGAAATTCCGGAACTTTGCGGAGTTCAAGGCGCATCATCATTTCATGGCGGATAAAGCCGCCGGCTTTTGTGAGAACTTTTACGGCTTCCTTTGCCTTTTCCATGCCCTCGAGGGAGCTTATAAAAACTTTGCAATGGGAAAGATCGTTTGTAAGGTCGATTCTTACAACGCTTATCATTCCGCCGGAAATTCTCGGGTCTTTCATGCTGCGGAGGATATCCATAAGCTCTCTGCGGATATCCTCGCTTGTTCTGTTAAGTTTAAATCCTGCCATATTTCCTCCGCCTTAGTTATCGCGATATTCTTCAACGATGTATGCTTCGAAAATGTCGCCTTCCTTAATATCGTTGAATTTGGTAAGGGTCATACCGCATTCATAACCGGAAGCAACTTCCTTGACGTCGTCTTTGAAACGTTTAAGGCTGTCAAGCTTATCGTCAGCGATGATGATGCCGTCACGGACAACGCGGATGTTTGCGTTTCTGGTGATTTTGCCTTCGAGAACGTAGCAGCCTGCAACGGTACCGACGTTGGAAATTTTATAGACCTGGCGGATTTCCGCACGGCCGAGGTCAACATCGCGGTATTTGGGAGCAAGCATACCTTTCATTGCGGATTCGATCTCTTCGATTGCGTCGTAGATGATTCTGTAAAGGCGGATATCAACGCCTTCGCGCTCTGCGGTATCTCTTGCGGTGGTATCGGGACGGACGTTGAAGCCGACGATGATTGCGTTGGAAACCTGTGCAAGCATAACGTCGGATTCGTTTACTGCGCCGACTGCGCCGTGGATTACTCTTACGCGGACTTCTTCGTTGGAAATCTTTTCGAGGGACTGGCGGACTGCTTCGACAGAACCCTGAACGTCTGCTTTGACAATGATGGGAAGTTCCTTGATTTCGCCTTCGGCGATCTGGCTGAAGAGGTTATCAAGGGTGACTTTCTGATACTGTTTGAATGCTTCCTGTTTTGCTTCATATTCGCGCTGTTCAACAAGTTCACGTGCAAGTTTTTCATCGGAAACTGCGTTGAACTGGTCGCCGCCGGTGGGAACGGAATCAAGGCCGGTGATTTCAACAGGGATGGAAGGACCTGCTTCGGTGATTCTGTTGCCTTTGTCGTCGATCATAACACGGACTTTACCTACGGAAGTACCTGCGATAACAACGTCGCCGGTATGGAGAGTACCGTTCTGAACAAGCATGGTTGCAACAGGGCCGCGGCCTTTATCGAGTCTGGATTCGATAACGGTACCTTTTGCCATTCTGTCGGGGTTTGCCTTGAGTTCGCGGACTTCCGCAACAAGGGTGATCATTTCGAGAAGAGTGTCGATGTTTTCACCGGTTTTTGCGGAAACGGGAACGCAGATTACGTCGCCGCCCCATTCTTCCGGAACAAGACCGTATTCGGTAAGGCCCTGCATAACTTTATCGGGGTTTGCGGTGGGTTTATCGATTTTGTTGATTGCAACGATGATGGAAACTTCCGCAGCTTTTGCGTGGTTGATTGCTTCAACAGTCTGGGGCATAATGCCGTCGTCTGCCGCAACAACAAGGATCGCAATATCGGTGCAGAGTGCGCCGCGGGCACGCATTGCGGTGAATGCTTCGTGTCCGGGAGTATCAAGGAATGTGATGGAATCGCCGCTTTCGGTGGTAACTCTGTATGCGCCGAGGTGCTGGGTAATGCCGCCTGCTTCGCCGGAAGCAACATGCGCGCTTCTGATATAGTCGAGGATGGAGGTTTTGCCGTGGTCAACGTGACCCATTACGCAGACAACGGGGTCGCGGGTGATGAGATTTGCTGCATCGTCCTCGCTGTCGTCGATAAGGCGGTCTTCGATGGTGACAACAACTTCTTTTTCAACTTTTGCGCCGATATCCATTGCGATAAGAGCGGCGGTATCGTAGTCGATAACTTCGTTTACGGAAACCATCATGCCCTGAAGCATAAGGCGCTTGATGATTTCGGAGGAAGCGATTTTGAGCTTGAGAGCAAGGTCGCCGACGGTGATTTCGTCAGGAATGGTGATTTCAAGTTTCTGGCGGCGCTGGCGCTCCATTTCGAGTTTCTTGAGTTTTTCCTGTTCCTGTTCGTGTTTGCTCTTCTTGGGTTTGCCCTGCTGTTTGCTCTTCTGGTTGAGTTTCTGTTTGTTGACATAGCTGTCGCTCATGGAGGAAGCAGGTGCGATCTGTTCGTATTTGTCGTTATATTTATCAAGGTCAACGGAAACCGCGCTCATATCAACATGTGCAACGCCTGCTGCAAGTTTTTCTGCCGGAGGCTGGTTTGCAGGTCTGGGTTTGCGTTCAACGGGTTTCTTGGGTTCATGGCGGTGGCTGTTGTCCTCTTTGTCTTTATCGAAGCCAAAGTTTCCGCCGAAACGGTCGTTTTTGTTGAAGTTCGGTTTGTCGCCGAAACGGTCGTTTTTCTGGAATCCGGGTTTATCGCCGAATTTACGGTCGCCCTGAGGTTTATCGCCGAATTTGCGGTCGCCCTGAGGTTTGTCACCGAATTTGCGCTCGCCCTGGGGTTTGTCGCCGAATTTGCGGTCGCCCTGGGGTTTGTCGCCGAATTTGCGGTCACCCTGGGGTTTGTCACCGAATTTGCGGTCGCCGTTCTGGGGACGGTTGTTATCAAATTTGCGCTCGCCCTGCTGGGGTCTTTCGGAACGCTGGTCGTTTCTGCGGTCATCCTTGCGGGGTTCGCGGTTTTCGGCAGGTTTGCGCTCTGCGGGTTTCTGTTCGTTTTTATGAACGGGTTTTTCAGCCGGTTTTTCCTCCGCTTTGGGTGCGGGTTTGTGTTCCGGTTTCTTTTCTTCTTTTGCAGCGGGTTTCGCTTCTGCTTTCGGTGCAGGAGCAGGTTTTTCTTCCGCCTTGGGTGCGGGAGCGGGTTTTGCTTCAGCTTTGGGTGCTTCTGCTTTGGGCTCCTCTTTTTTGGGTTCGGGTTTGGGCTGTCCGGCCATTGCGAAATAAGGAGCAAAACTTGTTACTTCGTTCTTTTTGGTATAATGTTCAAAAACGTAGTTAAGCTCCTCTTCGGTAAGTGCGGCCTGGGCCTTTTTTGCGGGGAATTTTTCGCCGAGAACGTCAAGAACGTCTTTTACAGGTTCTTTAAGGTCTTTTGCAAGGTCCGCCGCTTTATATTTAACATTTTCAATCATCTATGCATTTCCTCCCATTGTTCAAGCTTTCTGCTCGCCGTTTTGTGCCAGCTCTTTTATTTTTTTTGAAAAGCCGCTGTCGCAAACGGAAAGCACTCCGGCACGTTTTGCAACGGCATAGCCTATTTCGTCCATCGAAAGGGGTAAAATCAAAATTTCCGTTCCGGTTTCCTCCGCAATCCGCTTTATGTTTCTTGCGGTTCTTTCGGAACAATCGTTTGAAAGAAGAACCAGTTTTGCCGTTCCTTTCTGCATGGATTCAGCGGTCATATCAAAACCGAAAACAAGTTTTCCGGCTTTTCTTGAAAGACCGAGGAACCCCTGAAGTTTTTCATTCGGCATCGGTCACCAGCTCCTTTTCAAGCGCGTTATAAACTTCTTCCGGAATCGAGGTTTCGAAAACCCTTTCGATACGTTTAGTTTTCCGCGCCTTTTTAAGGCATTCCGGATCCGGACAGACATAAGCGCCTCTTCCGGGGCTTCTTCCGGTTTTATCAAGAGAAATTTCGCCTTCCGGGCTTTTTACAACGCGGATAAGTTCGCGCTTCGGTTTCATTTCGCCGCAGCCGGTGCACATTCTCATGGGTATTTTTTTCATAAAAAGGCTTCCTCCTTCCGGAAAATTTTATTTAAAAAACAAATTATTCTTCTTCGCCCCAAAAGCCGCTTTCGGGCTTGATATCGATTTTCCAGCCGGTAAGTCTTGCGGCAAGTCTTGCGTTCTGGCCTTTGTTGCCGATCGCAAGAGAAAGCTGCTCATCCGGAACTTTTACCTTGCAGGCTTTGTTGCCTTCAGGGTCAACTTCGACGGAAACAACCTTTGCCGGGGAAAGGGCTGCGGCAATAAATTCTGCCGGGTCTTCGGAATACTGAACAACGTCGATTTTTTCGCCGCCCAGTTCATCAACAATTTTTGCAACACGGGCGCCGCGGGTACCGATGCATGCGCCTACTGCGTCAACGTCCGGATCCTTGCTCCATACTGCAAGTTTGGTTCTGGAACCTGCTTCGCGGGAAACAGCCTTTATTTCAACGGTGCCCTCATAAATTTCGGGAACTTCGATTTCGAAAAGGCGTTTTACAAGGCCGGGATGAGTTCTGGAAATCATGACCTTCGGTCCGCGTTCGGAAGCGGTTACCTCAACAACATAAACCTTGGTTCTTTCACCGTCGCGGAGAATCTCTCCGGGAATCTGTTCGGATTTGAGGAGGAAGGCTTCGTTGTGGTCGATATCAAGAGCAACGCTTCCGCGGACGGGATCGGTGCTGATTACGGTTGCGGTGATGATTTCATGCTCGCGGCTCTGGAATTCCTTGAGGACCTGGCCTCTTTCAGCTTCGCGGATGCCCTGTTTGATAACGTGTTTTGCGGTCTGGGCAGCGATTCTTCCGAATTCCTTGGTTTCGAGGGGGATATCAACAATATCGCCGAGCTGGGCTTTTTTGTTGTATTTTACTGCTTTGTCGAGGAGGATCTGGTTTGCGGGGTCTTCAACTTCCTCAACAACAAGTTTTCTGATTGCGACTTCAAAAGTTCTGGTTTCCGGGTCGATTCTTACGTTTACGTCCTCGGTTCCGATATAGTCGCGGCGGATTGCAATTGCGATGGCATTTTCGATTTTTTCGCAAAGGTATTCAACGGAAATGCCTTTTTCTTTTTCAAGAAGCGCAAGGGCTTCAAAAAATTCTGCGTTCATTTTTTTATAATTCCTCCTCAGTCGTCGCTGTTAAAATCGTAATAGAGTTTTATAAAGGCGGTTTCGCTTTTGTTGAAGACCATTTCGGTTCCGTCTTCGAAGGAAGCAGTGATAACGCCTTCGTTTATATCATCGAGCTGGAGAAGGAATTCCCTTTGGTTATATCCTTCGGGAGCGCGGATGAATTTTACGGTTGCAAGATATCCGAGATATTTTCTTACATGTTCTTCGGTGATAAGTTTTCTTTCAATTCCGGGGGAAGAAACTTCGAGAACATAGTTTTTTTCGATGGGGTCCGCCTCATCGAGAATGGGGTCCATTGCGCGGCTGAAATTTTCGCAATCCTCGATGGTAAGACCTTCTTTATCAATAAAAAAGCGCAGATACCATTCCGTGCCCTCTTTTTCAAAACGGACGTCCCAAAGTTCAACGCCGATTTTTTCCGCTACGGGAAGGGCAAGTTCAGTGCAGATCTGCGCGGTATTTTTCTTTTTTTCCGCCAAAAAAACACACCTCCAAAAATCTTTCGGTAAACAGAAAGGAGCGGGTTTTTGTTCCCACTCCTTTAGCCTAACATATTACTTTAGTAATAGTAACATAATTAAAACAAAAATGCAAGTGTTTTAAGCGTAAAATTTCAAAAAAACCTTTATTTTATGCGGAAATAAAAGCCCCATTGTTAAAGGAGGCTGGCATTTTTAATCGCCCGCGGTTAAAAATGACTGGAGGATTCTTTTCAAGTTGAAAATTGAAAGTGCAGGGGCGGATATTATCCGACCGGTTTTGCTGAAAGCCCCCCTTGTTAAAGGGGGGTGGTTTTGGCTTTGCCAAAACCGGGGGGATTCTGTTGAAATTACCGGCTAAATTTAACGGGATGGGATTTAAACCCCTCAGTCACGCACCTGTTCTTAAATGCGTGACAGCTCCCCTGTTAGGGGAGCTTGCCCTCCGGGTTGCTTGGGAATCCCTCTTCCGTCTTTTCTGCAACAAGTTGCAGAAAATCCACCTTCCCCTTTGGGAAGGCTTTCTTTTCCGCCGCAAAATCAAAGCAGGGACATCATAAAGCTTATCGCCCAGAGAACGAACAGATGTACCGGATAGAACCAATAATAAACAGCCTTTACGGTTTTGTTATAAAAGCCCTGTTTTCCCCGGTAAAGCCAGATGGGAATCAGCGCAAGAACCGCAAATCCCTGCTGCGGAAAGAAAATTTCCTTTCCGGAAAATTCAAGCACATAACTGAGCCCGCCGAGAATTTCAAAATTGATGTACCAGAGAAAAAACGCCTGGCCGATAAAATTCCAGAGTTTTCTTCCGCGGAAGAAATAGAAAACCAGAACAGTAATGATTCCCGCATAATGATAATCGCAGAAGGTAAGGATTCCGAGGAAAAATCCGAGAACAATGCTTCCCGCTCCGACGAGGAAACGGAAAATTTTGTTCCTGTCGCTGAATTTTTCGTTCAGCCATATAAGCCCAATTCCGATAAGGAAGGTCCAGAGCACGTTCTGGTGCACCGGATTTACAATCGCTCCGCCGGAAAGAAGGTTGAACGGAATTTCCGAAACAAGGGCAAAGAAAAACAGCCTTTTAACGTATTTTTTCAGATCCTTCGTGTGGAAATATCCCTCCACGGTCATGAAGGCAAAAATCGGGAACGCAATTCTTCCGATACAGGTAAGCCAATCGTTTCCCGCAACAAGGGCAACCCAGATATGGTCGCAGAGCATGAACGCCATCGCCATTATATGGAGATGGAACGAGGTGAGTTCAAATTTTTGTTTTTCCGTAAGGGTACCTTCTTTCTGACTTGGGAGATAAAAGGCCCCCTTGTTAAAGGGGGGTGGTTTTGGCTTTGCCAAAACCGGGGGGATTCTGTTGAAATTACCGGCTGAATTTAACGGGATAGGATTACAATCCCTCCGTCGCCGTTGGCGACACCTCCCTTTGCACAAGGGAGGCTACCCTCCGGGTTGCTTGGGAATCCCTCTTCCGTCTTTTCTGCAACAAGTTGCAGAAAATCCACCTTCCCCTCAGGGGGAAGGCTTTGAATACTTTGCAACTCCGCTTTCCTCTTCCGGATTCCAAAGGATTGCCTCGCCGGATTCAAGGCTTTTTTTAACGTTTATAAGCCTTTGGTTTTTTGAACCCCGGAAAAGAAGATTAAGGGATTTTTCCTCAAGAACAAATTTTCCGTCAACAAGAAGGTCCGTTACGGAAAGAAGTTCCTTCCAGCCGGGTTTTCCGCTTTCTATTCCCGCAAGAATCTGCTCAAAGGTATAGCCGGAATAGGTTGTTATATGAAGTCCGCGCTTTTTTATTTCTTTGCCCAGTTCCGCAAAGGATTCCGCCTGGAAAAAAGGCTCCCCGCCGGAAAAGGTAACTCCCTGCAAAAGCGGATTACCGTCGATGGCTTTAAGGATGTTTTCCGGGTGGCTGATATATCCGCCTTCCGGGTCGTGGGTTTCGGGATTATGGCAGCCTTTGCAGTGGTGGGGGCATCCCTGTCCGAAAACGGTCATCCGGATTCCGGGACCGTCAACGATGGATTCCCTCATAACCCCCGCAAGGCGCAGAGTTTTCATTTCCATTGATATTCTCCGATTAAATAAAAATGCTGAAAACCCGAACGCAGAAAGCGTCCGGGTTTTTGTTCGGTTATCAGATTTCTTCTGCCTGGGTCTGGACAGAATGTTTAACTCTGTCCTCGACTTCGGAACGTTTTGCGTTGTTGAAGTTATCAAGAGTTCCGACAAGATAGCCGGTGATGCGGCGGATTCTTTCAAAATGCTCGCCGTCCTCCTCTTTTCTTCCGCATTTCGGGCATTCGTCGCCGATGATTCCGGTGAATCCGCATTCCGGGTCGCGGTCAACGGGATGGTTTACGGAGCCGTAGCCGACGCCGGATTCCTTCATGCAGCGGATTACCTGCTCGAAAGCATCAAGGTTCTGGAGCGGATCGCCGTCCAGTTCGATATAGGTGATATGGCCTGCGTTGGTCATTGCGTGATAGGGGGCTTCCCTTTTGATTTTATCGAATGCGTTGATGGGGTAATATACCGGAACATGGAAGGAGTTGGTGTAATAATCCCTGTCGGTGACGCCGGGGATCTTTCCGAATTTTTCGGCGTCCATGCGGACGAATCTTCCGGAAAGACCTTCCGCCGGAGTTGCGAGAAGGGAGAAGTTGAGTCCGTATTTTTCGCTTGCTTCGTCCATTCTCTTTCTCATGAAAGCGATGATTTCAAGGCCGAGGTTCTGGGATTCCTTGCTTTCGCCGTGATGGAAACCGGTGAGTGCTTTGAGGCATTCCGCAAGGCCGATGAAGCCGACGGAAAGAGTTCCGTGCTTCAGGACTTCGCCCACTTCGTCATCCTCGGAAAGTTTTTCGGAATCCATCCAGATTCCCTGACCCATGAGGAAGGGATAGTTACGGACTTTTTTCTTTTTCTGAATCTCGAATCTTTCGAGGAGCTGTTCGATTACAAGGGTGATTTTGCTGTCAAGCTGGTCAAAGAAAAGATCAATGTTGTGGTTGGAAAGAATTGCAAGGCGCGGAAGGTTGATGGAAGTGAAGGAAAGGTTTCCGCGTCCGGTAACAATTTCTCTTTCCGGGTCATAGACGTTTCCGATAACTCTGGTGCGGCAGCCCATATATGCGATTTCGGTTTCCGGATGTCCTTCTTTATAATACTGGAGGTTATAGGGTGCATCGATGAAGGAGAAGTTCGGGAAAAGGCGCTTTGCGCTTACGCGGCATGCAAGCTTGAAGAGGTCATAGTTGGGGTCGCCGGGGTTATAGTTGATTCCTTCCTTGACTTTAAAGATATGGATCGGAAAAATCGGGGTTTCGCCGTTTCCAAGACCCGCTTCGGTTGCAAGAAGGATGTTTTTGATAACAAGTCTGCCTTCGGGGCTGGTGTCGGTTCCGTAGTTGATGGAGCTGAAGGGAACCTGGGCGCCGGCTCTGGAATGCATAGTGTTGAGGTTGTGAACAAGGGCTTCCATTGCCTGGAAGGTTGCACGGTCAATTTCCTTTTCCGCTCTGCGGAAAGCAAATTCCTGCGCTTTTTCGGAAAGTTCCGCGCCGTATTTTTCGGTGAGGATTCCGAGTTCCGCTTCCTTATATTTTTCGCCGTCCTCGAATTTGGGCCATTCGCCGCATTCTTCGATGGCTTTATCCATTACATCTTTTGCAATGCAGTCGCCGCATTCCTCGTTTGCAAGAAGCTCAAGAGCTCTGCCGAGGTTCTGGCGATAGAGTTTTTTATATGTTTTTGCAACACCGGGAGCCATTCCGTAATCAAAGTTCGGGATGCTCTGTCCGCCGTGCTGGTCGTTCTGGTTGGACTGGATTGCAATGCAGGCAAGAGCCGCATAGCTTGCAATATCCTGGGGTTCACGGAGATGACCGTGACCGGTGTCAAAACCGTCCTTGAAAAGCTTGAGAATATCAATCTGGCAGCAGGTGGTGGTAAGGGTGAGGAAGTCCAGATCGTGGATATGGATATCGCCGTCATGGTGAGCCTGGGCATGTCTGGGGTTGAGGATATACATCTCATAGAACTGCTTTGCGGCTTCGCTTCCGTATTTGAGCATGGTGCCCATGGCGGTATCGCCGTTGATATTTGCGTTTTCGCGCTTAACATCGTTTTCCTTTGCGGACTGGAAAGTAAGGTTTTCCATGGTCTTCATAAGGCGGGTGTTCATTTCGCGGATTTTGTTGCGGTTTGCGCGGTAAAGAATAAAGCTCTTTGCGGTGCGGGCATGTCCGGTTTCGATAAGCATTTTTTCAACAACGTCCTGAACGTGTTCAACGTGGGGAGTTTCGATATGCTCTTCGTTTTCGATATAATCAATAACCATCATCGCAATGGAAACGGCTTCCTCGTAATCGTTTCCTCCGTTTGCTTTTGCGGCCATAAAAATAGCGTTTGCAATTTTGTCTTTATTAAAATCGGCTATTCTGCCGTCGCGTTTGATAATAGTTCTGATCATAGCAAAAACCTCCGTTTTCAAGAATTGCGCGTTCCTTTTTTTGCCGGAAGTGCGCATTTATTATTATAGTTTATCCTGACGGAAAGGTCAATTGTGATAATTGCCGAATATCGGGTCGGATTTTGTTAACTTATTTTTACGGAAATTTTTGATTTTTCTCTTGACAAAAAAAGGACCCTTTTTGCAAAAGATTTTTCTTCCATTTGTTTCCTTTTACTACATTTATTTACAAGATATGTGATGTCGGATATAATGATATCTGTTAAAATCTGGCACAAACGGAGGAATAATTTTGAAAATCGCCGCTCTCCTTCTTGCCCTGCTTCTTATTACCGGATGCGGAGCTTCGGTTCCCGCTTCCGTTCCGGAAGTTCCGGAGATTCCGGAGCCCGTTCCGGAAATTTCCGAACCGGAGGTTTCTGAAGAACCCGCTCCGACGGAAATCGAATACCCTTTCCCGGAAAGCACCGACCCGGAATCCGCCGTTGAAAATTATTTCAGCGCGCTTTATGATTCCTATACCGCAATGCTCCCGGTGGATCTTTCAAAGGTTATAAATCCGGATTTTGAGATGATGGGGAATGTTCAGAACTGGAACGACCTTCTTGCAATGCGCCGGAGCATTATCTCCGAAAATGGTTACTGCTTCGTTGAAACAGAGCGCCTTCCCTATACAATTAATTATATTGAGGAAAAGGACCTGAGCGACCGGCGGATGGATTACGTCCGTCTTTCGGATTTCGGCGAGGGTGCAAAGGCGGTTCATTTTATCATAACCGGCGAAGCGAAAAAAGCCTATCCGCCGATTTTTGCCCTTAATTCGGAACATTCCATGGTGCTCACGGAGGAAAACGGGGTTTATAAAATCGCCTATCACTATTTCCCCGGTTCCGAAGGAAAATTCCAGAACGACCTTCCGGTAAGCCTTATGGAGCGTGAGGATATGGAAAAACTCCTTGCGGAGGAATTTTCCCCGAAGGATGAGGAACCTTTTCCCGAAGCGGAATTTTCAAGAATTTATGACGGAGAAAAAGCCGCGGAATATGCCTTTTCCTTCTGCGAAGCGCCGAACCCGGATTTCAGCTTTGTGGGCGACTGGTACGGAAACTGCATGAACTTTGCTTCCCAGTGCATCTGGTCCGGTTTTAAAACCGAAACGGAAACCGCGAAAAATTATGATTCCATGACAAAGAACTGGTACAGCGGAAAAAGCGGCGGAACCCTTATCTGGGCAAGCGTAAGCCGTTTTTATGAATGGACTCTTCAGGATTACTGCAAAATGCAGACGGCGGTTTTCTTCGATATTTCAAAGGCGGAAAATGGCGACCTTGTGCATATCGGTTCCTATGCCTGCGAAACGGAGGATAAATATACCCATGCGCTCATGGTTGCGGATGCGGAAAAAATGCTTCTTGCACAGAACAGCCCCGCCTGTTTTGTTTATTATTCCGACCTTGTTAACAACTACGCAAGGTTTATAAGACCGGTTTCGCTGATTGAATAAAAAAGTCTCCTCCGTTTTTATTTGTTATGTATCCCCACACTTCTTTGACAGCACAAAGAAACGGCGGTTTTCATTCTCCATCTGCCGCCCGGTTATTTTCGGCTGGATTTAGCGGGATAGGATTACAATCCCTCCGTCATCGCTTACGCGATGCCACCTCCCTTTACACAAGGGAGGCTATTGCCTCGGCAGTAGACGGAGGAACACCTCATCCGTCTGCTTCGCAGACACCTTCCTCTCAAGGGGAAGGCTAAATCACACTTGTGTTTTTCTTCCGCAAAGGCTATAATAGAAAAGTAACGATAAACGAAAGGATTGATTTTTTTAACATGACTGAACTTATCAAAATCATGCAGCAGCGCCAGAGCTGCAGACATTTTTCCGAAAAAGCCGTTGAGGCCGAAAAAATCGTTTCCTGCGTAAACGCCGCTTGTCTTGCGCCTTCCGCATGCAACACCCAGCCCTATCAT
Source organism: Oscillospiraceae bacterium (assembly GCA_017399625.1). GTDB lineage: Bacteria > Bacillota > Clostridia > Oscillospirales > Ruminococcaceae > UMGS1668. The sequence continues at coordinate 2,567 of JAFQBT010000115.1, read as the reverse complement.
TTCTATATTGCCCATGCACCGGAAGCCGTTGCCGTTGCCGCAGAATACTGCAAAGGCGAAAAGGTCAACAAATGGGTCGGCGAAGCAAAGGCTTTTGTTATCATCACTCAGGAACATGCGGAAATTCCCGCGGCAAATTCCGAAGCCAGAAAACGCGATTTCCGCCAGTATGACATCGGTCTTGCCATCGAAAACTTCTGCCTTGAAGCAACGGAGCTCGGTCTTGGGACCTGCATCCTCGGCATTTTCAACGAAGAAAAGCTGAAGGCAAATTTCCGCATCCCCAGCCCGAAGCAGATTGCGCTCGTTATCGCAATCGGATATCCCGCAGAAGGCGAAATCCGCAAAAAACAGCGCAAACCGCTTGAGGAAGTTATCACTTATCTCAGATGATTGAAAATATCCGTAAAGCCGGCGAAAAGGACCTTTTCCGCGTTGCGGAAATCGAAATTTTCAACTACCGGCTCAATTTCTACCCCATTTTTAAAGATGACGGATTTTATTTCGGCGAACTTTCCGTTCCGAAGCGGGCGGAGGAACTCAGAAATGAAACCGGCGAAATCTTCGTTTTCGATGACGGAGTCATAAAAGGCTTCGTTATTATCGACGGCGAAGAGATACGCAAGCTTTTTGTTGAGCCTGTTCTGCAGGGAAATTCCATCGGCGGAAAGCTCCTTGATTTTGCGGTTTCCAAAAAAGGCTGCCGCTTTCTCTGGGCGCTTGAAAAGAACGAAAGAGCCGTTGCCTTTTATAAACGTAACGGATTCCGCCTTTCCGGCGAAAGAAAATTCGAGGAAGGCACCGAAGAATATCTTGTGAAAATGGAAAGATAACCCAAAAAAAGACAAGGTGAACGCCATCTTGTCTTTTGTTTTCTTAATTAAGGAGTACCACATGATTGAAAACGAAAACACCGTCCAGCGAGCAATTCTTGTTGCCGCGGACTGCGAAGAATGGGACGCGGAAGTTTCCATTGATGAACTCGAGGAACTTGCAAAAAGCGCCGGCGCGGAAGTTGTTGCAAAGGTGATTCAGGTCCGGAGAGATTATGACCGGGCAACCATCATCGGCCGTGGCAAAATCGAAGAGATTCGGGAACTTGCGGATGCAAACGACGCGGATATCCTTATCTTCGACCACGAGCTTACCGCCGCGAACATCCGGAACCTTGAGGAGGCAACCGGACTCGGAGTAATCGACCGCACCATGCTCATCCTCGATATTTTTGCAGCCCGTGCTCAGACAAGAGCAGGCCGGCTCCAGGTTGAACTTGCTCAGTATAAATACCGTCTTCCCCGGCTTGAGGGAATGGGAAAGAATCTTTCCCGTCTCGGCGGCGGAATCGGAACAAGAGGTCCCGGCGAATCAAAACTCGAAAGCGACCGCCGACATATCAGACGGCGCATCGAAACCCTTGAGCGCAAGCTTGAGGAACTTTCCGCAAACCGGGAGCTCATCCGTTCAAGGCGCAAAAAGGAAGGAATCATCACCGCAGCAATAATCGGTTATACCAACGCGGGAAAATCCACCCTGCTCAACCGGCTTACCAACGCCGGGGTTCTTTCGGAAGATAAGCTTTTTGCAACCCTTGACCCCACCGCAAGAAGCCTTGAACTTCCGGACGGAAGGAGCATCATGCTCATCGATACCGTCGGATTTGTGCGCCGCCTTCCCCACCATCTTGTGGAGGCTTTCAAATCAACCCTTGAGGAGACCGTTCAGGCGGATATCCTGCTCAATGTCTGCGATATTTCCTCCGGCGAAGCAGATTCTCAGACCGAGGTCACAAGGGAGCTTCTCCGAAGCCTTAAAGCAGACAAAAGCCCTGTGCTCAACGTGCTCAACAAATGCGACCTTCTGGATTGCGAGCTTCCCATCTGCACAGATGACTGCGTGCTCATTTCCGCCGCCACCGGTTTTGGGATCGACGAGATGCTCAGAAAACTTTCGAAGATGCTTCCGCCCAGCCAGGTGAGAATGAATCTGCTCATCCCCTATTCCGAAGGCGGTCTTTCCGCCGAAATCCGGGAAAGCGGAAGAATCTTCAGTGAGGAATTCACCGCCGAAGGCACCCTTATCGACGCCCTTGTTGACGTCAAAATTCTCCACAAAGCCGAAAAATATCAGACGGAAATCTGATTTTAAAAGAAGCGGAAGGATTCTTCCCGGGTTACGGCTGTATTCCGGCGGTTCCATAAAACATTGCACGGGCGGATAATATCCGCCCGTTTTTTTGCAAAAAGGCCCCCTTGTTAAAGGGAGCTGGCACCGAAGGTGACTGGGGGATTCTGTATGGGTTACCGGATGAAATTAAAACCTCCTCGGAGGAGGGATTATCCCTGACCGGCTGCGATGGATTCGTAAAATTAATGTAGGGCGGGGGCTTGCTCCCGCCGTTATTTTTGTTTATTATGTACCCCCATTTCTTTGACGGCGCAAAGAAACGGCGGTACCCGCCAAAGAAACGCTTTCCAACCCCTGCAGTTTGCTCCCGCTCGTCGCGGCAAAGTTCACTATTTTCGGAACACCGCTTTGCGGTATTCCTCAGCCGTTCGCTTGCCGCTCCT
>JAFQBT010000114.1 GCA_017399625.1 Oscillospiraceae bacterium | reverse complement strand
GTAGCAGGGCAAGCGATGCAATGGTAATATTCAGTGCCCCTTCGAGGGGTCAGCAAGTACTGACCCTTCTAGGGTCTGAGCAAACCACTAGTTTACTAGTGGTTATGATTCAGTTCTGTTAATTGATTTTTCGGAGGAAAAACCTTCCGGATATCTTTTCCGGAGTTTTTCGATGTTGCGCTCAAGAACCTCGTCAAGGGAAATATCAAGAGCAGCGGCGGCTTCCGCAAGGTACCATGCAACGTCGCCCAGTTCTTTTATAAGCGAATCCCTGTCCAGTTCGTGACCGTGGAAAAGGTGCTTTTTTACAATATCGCAGGCTTCGCCGCTTTCGCCGCAAAGACCCATCACCGAGTTTGTGAGCATCTCATTTTTATCAAGTTCCTTATTGAGGGTCATCATTGCGAGCTTCTGATATTCGTTTCCGGTCATAGCAAAACCACCTTTCTCTTCCTGCATTATAATAAAACCCGGAAAAAAAAGCAACAGCGTGCCGTAAAAACACGCTGTTTTTATAAAAATTATTTATAATTATTATAATTATGATTATATAAATGCCGTACTGAAATTCAAAAAATGGCTTGTTTATGCGGTTTTATTAACCGGGATACATGGAATCATACCAGACCGCGAAGGGAAAGTACCGGTAATAAACTCCGATATGCCTTGTGGTACCGATTTTGCCGGAAGGATTCGGTCCGCCGCTGAAAAATACAAAATAGCTGTCGTGGGCGGGGGAATATTCGGCATATTCCGCGTGATACTGTTCGCCGTAAAGAACCTCGTTTTCCATATATCTTTCCGCGGTGGATATGGCAACCTGCTTCGGCAGAAAATCCGAAAACCAGAGGATTAGAAACACAATGCAGAGAACGCCGAGGACGGCGGAAATAATTTTGCTTTTTTCCATATCAGATATCCCCCGGTTTGTGTCCGCATTCAGGGCAGAAAGGATAGTTTTTATCGTACTGCTTTTTGCACCAGTTGCATTTTGTAAGTTCCACTTCGGGATTTTCAAGATCGTTTTCCGGTTTATAAAAATGATATTCGCCGCATTCCGGACAGACATAGATTTCGCAGGGAAGGGAATCGCTTGCCCAGCCGGGAGCATATCTTGATTCAACGCCAAGCTGGACGGGCTTTCTTATGACGAACTCCATGTTTTTTCCGCAGCGCAGGCATTTTATTTCCTTATACATAAAAATCCCTCCTTTATAAAATAAGTGTATCAAAAAGGCGTTTTCGTTTCAACAAAAAAGGAAAATCTTAATAAAGAATTAAGAATTAAAAAAGTCGCGCCGAATTTAATTGTAAAATATGCAGGGGCGGATATTATCCTCCCGTTTTTCATTGGAACCGCCGCACCACCGTAGGGAACGGTCATGACCGTTCCGCAAAAAACGGCTGGATTTAAACACCTCCTCAGAGGAGGAGGTGTCACGCACATAAGAATAAAGGCGTGACGGAAGAGGGATTATCCCTGACCGGTTGCGATGGATTCGTAAAATTAATGTAGGGCGGGAGCTGCGCCCTGAGCGTAGCGAGGAAGTACTCCTGGGGTACTCCCGCCGTTATTTTTGTTTATTATGTACCCCCATTTCTTTGACGGCGCAAAGAAACGGCGGTACCCGTCAAAGAAACGCTTTCCAACCCC
>JAFQBT010000113.1 GCA_017399625.1 Oscillospiraceae bacterium | reverse complement strand
ACGGCGGTACCCGTCAAAGAAACGCTTTCCAACCCCTGCAGTTTGCTCCCGCAAACGCTGTCCCCTTCATAAGGGGACTAAAACGCTCCACCGGAAGAACGGCTGTTTCGATTCCCGACCACCATCGTTCAGGCCGACGGCGGTTTTCATTCTGCATCTGCCGCCCGGTTATTTACGGCTGGATTTGGCGGGGTGGGATTACAATCCCTCCGTCTGCTACGCAGACATCTCCCCTAACAGGGGAGTCTCCTCTGGGAAGGCTGATTCGCTCGGCAGAAGGCGGAGGAAGAATCCCCCCGGTTCTTACCAAAGGTCAGAACCACCCCCCTTTGACAAGGGGGGCTATTGCCTCGGTTGAAGGCGGAGGAGGAATCCCTCCTTTTGACAAGAGGGGCTTTTTTGGTCTATTTTTCACAAAAAAGGGGCGGAAAGTCTATGAATTGTGGTCGGTTGAAATTTAAATAAATGAATGATATCATTATAATAATTCATTGTGCGCCGTTCTACTCCACCAAATAGGCGGCGCTCAGGATAAGAAGGAGGAATTGTTTTACCGCGGGGCTTGCGGTGCGGCAGTGTGGAGACCTGCCGTAATGTCTTTGCCGCTTTGCCGGCAAAGGCGAGGATTTTCGCCCGGATGGGGAATTTCACAAAGCCCGTATTTATGGCAACTGTAACACTCAGAGACATCAGAAAGGTTTATCCTTTCAACGGCGACGACGCAAAGAAAATCAAAAAAGGCGAAGAGCTCAAAACCAACCTTACCGTTCTCAAGGATGGACTTCTTGCGGTTCATGACTTCAACCTTGACATCAAGGACAAGGAATTCATCGTTCTTGTCGGTCCTTCCGGCTGCGGAAAATCCACCACCCTTCGTATGATCGCAGGTCTTGAAGAAATTTCCGGCGGTGACCTTTTCATCGGTGACAAACGCATGAACGATGTTGCCCCGAAAGACCGCGACATCGCAATGGTTTTCCAGAACTATGCTCTTTATCCCCACATGACCGTTTATGAAAACCTTGCTTTTGCCCTCAAACTCCGCAAAACCCCGAAGGATGAAATCGACAAAAAAGTTAAGGAAGCTGCTGAAATCCTCGATATCACCCAGTACCTTGGCAGAAAACCGAAGGCTCTTTCCGGCGGTCAGCGTCAGCGTGTTGCAATCGGCCGTGCAATCGTCCGCGATCCTCAGGTCATGCTCATGGACGAACCTCTTTCCAACCTCGACGCAAAACTCCGTAACCAGATGCGCGCAGAGATCATCAAACTCCGCCAGAAAATCAACACCACTTTCATTTATGTAACCCACGACCAGACCGAAGCAATGACCCTCGGCGACAGAATCGTTATTATGAGCGACGGTTTCATCCAGCAGGTCGGCACTCCTCAGGAAGTTTTCAACCATCCCTACAACCTCTTTGTTGCGGGCTTTATCGGTTCTCCCCAGATGAACTTCTTCGACGCAAAACTTCTTAAGAAAGACGGCGTTTATTCCGTTCTTCTCGACGGTTACGAAGTTGCTCTTTCCGACGAAAAACAGAAGGCTCTTTCCGAAAACAACGTTGAGGAACAGGATATCACCCTTGGCGTCCGTCCGGAACACATTGTTCTTGCGGATAAAGGCGTTTCCGCAAACATCGACGTTTCCGAAATGATGGGCTCCTCCGTTCATCTCCATGTAACCGCTGTCGGTCAGGACGTTATCATCATCGTCAACACCATGAACATGAGCGCAGACGAAGTTTCCGCTCTTCACTCCGGCACCGCTGTCAAATTCGGTTTCGGCGGCAACAACTGCCACGTTTTCAGCAAGGAAACCGGCATCAACCTCGAAGCAAAATAATTTTACATAACAAAAAAGACCGCCCGAGGGCGGTCTTTTTTTTACGTTCTTATTGAGTAAGGTTATATGAGCGGAGATTATCCGCACGGTTTTTTTGCAAAAAGGCCCCCTTGTTAAAGGGGGCTGTCACCGAAGGTGACTGGGGGATTCTTTTCAAGTTGAAAGTTGAAAGTGGAAAATTGAAAATGCAGGAGCGGATAATATCCGCCCGTTTAAAAAACGGTGGTTTGCAAGGGAACACCTCATCCGTCAAAACCTTCGGTTTTGCCACCTTCCCCTCAAGGGGAAGGCTGAATGGCTGAATTTAGCGGGATAGGATTGACACCCTTCCGTCCGCGTTGCGGACACCTCCCCTCAAGGGGAGGTCATTCTCTCGGTGGGAGGCGGAGGAGGAATCCCCCCGGTTCTGACCAAAGGTCAGAACCACCCCCCCTTTGACAAGGGGGGCTATTGCCTCGGCGGAAGGCGGAGAAAGAAATCCCCCTTTGCCTGAAAGAAGGCTTTTTTATTGGATGGTATCCAGGAATTTTATAATTCCACTTTTGAGCACGGTGATGTTGCGCTCGTCCATAACGGTGTCGCGCGGTGTATGTATACGGTCCATATAAAGACCGAGTTTTGATTTTTTAAAGGAGGCGACGCCGATGTTTTTCCGGAAATTCTTCTGGTCGGAGGGGTAATAAACGTACTTCGATTTTTCGATGAGCACGGTTTTGTCCGTTACGTCCGCAAAGGCCGCTCCAAGGTTTTCCCCGTGCTCGGGAAAGGCTTTTTTGTTGGGGATAAGCATCAGATAATCGCCGTCGGAAACGCAGTCGAAGTTGATGAGGAGCTTTTCCTTCATGGTTTTCCTGTGTTCCTTTTCAAAAGCCGCGGAACCGAAAAGACCTTTTTCCTCGTTATCGAAGAACACGAAGCAGGTCTGAGCACGCTCCTCCGGGGACATGGTGCTCATAATTTCGATGAGGGTGATTACACCGCTTGTGTTATCGTTTACGGTGTGTTTGTTGGCGGGTCCGAATATCATAAGGAACAAAATTCCCCAGTAGGTGAGGAGGGTAAAAAGCGCAGTTGCGTTCGAATCATCGAAAATCCAGCCGGCAAAACCGCCCACAAGCGAACCGATGAGCAGCATCGGAATTACGAGCACGAATGCATAGAGAACGCTGATGAACAAACTCTTCGGCATAATGAAATTCGGAACCGGCATCACCGCGCAGGTATCGTAATGTGCGCCGAGGACGGCCTTTGCGCTTTCCGGATTGCCGATTACGATGTTGCGGCTGTAACCGAGAGCATCCGTTTCAACCCGGAGCTCCGGAAAATGAGCACGGAGAAATTCGATGAAAGCGGTCTTTTGCTTTTTGGTTTTGCGGATCTGGTATTTTTCGAGAATCTCCTCGGAAACAGAGGTCATTTTATCACTTCCTTATTAAAAATACGGCGGAAACCACCGCAATTTCCGTAGGGGCGGAGATTATCCGCCTTTTTTTCAAAAAGGCCCCCTTTGTTAAAGGGGGCTGTCACCGAAGGTGACTGGGGGATTCTTTTCAAGTTGAAAGTTGAAAGTGGAAAGTTGAAAATGCAGGAACGGATATTATCCGCACGGTTAACACCTCCTCGGAGGAGGAGGTGTCACGCCAATAAGAATAAAGGCGTGACGGAGGAGGGATTATCCCTGACCTGTTGCAGTGGTTCCGCAAAATCTGACGTTTTCATTTGATATGT
>JAFQBT010000001.1 GCA_017399625.1 Oscillospiraceae bacterium | reverse complement strand
AAGGCATAAAAACAGGCCGCTTTAGCGGCGGCCTGAAAATGTTGATGCGGCTGTTAACCTTTCGACGCGTCTTAAGACGCCGCCGTATCATGCCCTTGAAGGGCTTGTGCAAACCACCAGCTCAGCTGGTGGTTATGATTACGGAAGCAAGACTATTGACCTTCCGCCCGTAAAGTTATAAAATATCATTATAAATTTTCCGGAAAAGAGGCAGAAAAATGAAAAAATTCGGTTTTGGATTAATGCGCCTTCCAATGAACGGCGAAGAGGTCGATATTGAACAGGTCAAAAAGATGACCGACCGTTTTATGGAGGAAGGTTTTACATATTTTGATACCGCACATCCTTACCTCAGAGGAAAGAGCGAAACCGCCATCCGCGAAGCACTTGTTGAGCGCTATCCAAGGGAAAGCTTCGTCCTTGCGGATAAACTCAGCTCCAGCTTTTTCACAAAGGAAGAGGAGATCCGCCCGCTTTTTGAGGATGAACTCAAAGCCTGCGGAGTGGAATATTTCGATTATTTCCTGATGCACGCCCAGAGCCGCAACAACTATCCGAAATATTGCGACTGCCGCGCTTATGAAATCGCAGCGGAGCTCAGGGCCGAAGGCAAAATAAAACATCTCGGAATGTCCTTCCATGATTCCGCTGAGTACCTTGAAAAAATCCTTACCGAAAAACCTATGATCGAATTCGTCCAGCTCCAGTTCAACTACGTTGACTATAACGACGACGGCGTCCAGGCAGGAAAATGCCTTGAGGTCTGCCGCAAATTCGGAAAAGGCGTTATCGTAATGGAACCCGTCCGCGGCGGAAGCCTTGTTGCTCTTCCGGAGGAAGCAAAGAACCTTCTTGAATCCACCGGAAAATCCTGCGCGGAATATGCTCTACGCTATGCCGCTTCCTTCGACGATATTTTCATGGTCCTTTCCGGCATGAGCACCATTGAGCAGATGGAGGAAAACATCCGGGTCATGAAGGACTTTGAACCGCTCAGCGATGAGGAATTTGCCCTTCTTGATAAGGCGGTTGAAATCATAAATTCCGTTGAACAGATCCCCTGCACCTCCTGCAAATACTGCCTTGAGGTCTGCCCGAAGAACATTGCGATTCCGTCCATTTTCGGCGTGCTCAACGAGATAAAACGCTTTGATAAAGAGCACACCTGGATTCCGGATTACGGCGAAAGAAAGGCTTCCAACTGCATTAAATGCGGAAAATGTGAAAAAGCCTGCCCCCAGCATATCGCAATAAGGGAACATCTTGAGCACGCGGCAAAGGAAATTGAATAATTTTTGAGCACGGCCTGAGCACGGAAATTTTTCCGTGCTCATTTTGTTTATATATTGAAAATAAGGGTGATAGGTGATAATATAAAATCAAACCGAAATTTATTTTCCAATGCGAAAGGAGAAAGAATCATGGCAAAATTTGAAATCAAAGAATCTGCATCCGGCGTTAAATTCAACCTTCTTGCTTCCAACGGACAGGTAATCGGCGTTTCCGAAGTTTATTCCGGAAAAGAAGCCTGCCTTAAGGGCATCGAATCCGTCCGCAAGAACGCGGAAATCGCAAATCTTGAAGATCAGACCGCGGACCCGGTTATCGAAGCAGTTAACCCCAAATTTGAAATTTATACCGACAAAGCCGGCGAATACCGTTTCCGCCTTAAGGCACGCAACGGAGAAATCATTCTTTCCTCCGAAGGCTATAAAGCAAAAGCTTCCTGCGAAAACGGAATCGAATCCGTCCGCAAAAACGCTCCGAAAGCGGAAATCGCTGAATAATTCTGCAATTTTTTATGTGGCGGGAGTTTTCTCCCGCCTCATTTTTAATTTTGAAAGCAGGGGAGAAAACCATGACTGAAAATATTTTTGCTGCAGCAGAAATCGCTGCAGTGATTTTTGTGACTGTGTTTATCATAAAAAACAAAAGAAAAAATGTTGTATATCCGGTTTATCCTTTTGTTTTTGGTTTGCTTTTTTTCCTTTATGATATTGCAATATTCATTTTGTATGGAAATAGAATTACCATTTTTGGAGTTATAATATTTCTAATTTTTCTTCCTTTTGTCCTTTGGCCGGTCCTCCATTATTATAGTTTTGATGAGTCAGGTTTTGAAAGAAATTTGTTCTTCACAAAAAAACAATTTCGTTATGAGGAAATAACAGGATGCGAATTTAAATCCGGTTATAAAATCGGAAAGCATTATATTTTCAACCTTGGTGTCGCAAGGGAAGTGCATTTTACGGAATGGATAAATGTCAGGAAATTTATTTTAGCCGCGTGTGAAAAGTACAGAGCTTTTCATAATGGTATGGAAATTCCGGGAATAGAAAGTTTTCCGGATTTTGAAAAATATGTTCTGAAAGAAAATATTTTTAAAAAGGAAGACTCGCTTTCTCCGGACAGTAATTATTTAAGACCTGCGGAAACGAATGTAAAAGAGCGTATTTTTTTGGAAACCGACACGGCAGGACATCATGTATGCTACCGAAGGGTAGGCAGAGTAAATGAACTTGTTATTGATGGTTTTGTTTATGACGAATACGAAAAGATTCTGGAAAATGCCCATGAACTTTCTGCACATCTTGATGGACATCTGTTTGCGGTGGGACTTACGGAAGATACCAAAAATTATCTGTTTGTTGATGGAGAATGTATTAAGAAAAAACTTCGTCTTTGGTAACCGAAAATTCATACAGATATATCCGCCCGGTTTTATAAATAGGCAGTCTGCACATAAAGAATCCCTCCGCCGCCTTCGGCGGCACCTCCCTTTAACAAGGGAGGCTTTTTCTTTTTTTGTTGCCAAAATATTATTAAAGTGCTAATATTATCCCATAATCATAATAAAAAAACGAGGTGCCGTTATGGAAAAAGCAAAAGTCTATTTTACTCGTGATATAAGCCCCGAAGGTCTTATGAAAATCTATGAAGCGCTCTCTCCGGAACTTCCCGGAAAAGTTGCTGTAAAAGTTCATTCCGGCGAAACCGGAAACCAGAATTTCCTCCATCCGGAATTCTGGAAGGAACTTATCGAAAAAGTCGGCGGCACCGTCACCGAATGCAACACCGCCTATGAAGGCACCCGCAACACAACCGAAAAGCATCTTAAAACCCTCGAGGAGCACGGCTGGAACAGATATTTCCCCGTTGACCTTCTTGATGCGGAAGGTCCTGACCTGAAACTTCCGGTTCCGGAGGGAAAAGTGATAAAAAAGAATTTCGTCGGAAAGAATATTGCGAACTATGATTCTCTCCTTGTTCTCTCCCATTTCAAAGGTCATCCCATGGGCGGATACGGCGGCGCATTGAAACAGCTTTCCATCGGAATCGCTTCCTCCTTCGGAAAAGCATATATCCACGGCGCCGGCGATCCGGAAAAAATCTGGAGCTCCGACCACGATTCCTTCCTTGAATCCATGGCGGATGCTGCTTCCTCCGTTGTAAAATATTTCGGCGGAAAAGCCGCATACATCAACGTTATGAAGAATATGTCCGTTGACTGCGACTGCTGCGCCGTTGCGGAAGATCCGTGTATGGCGGATATCGGCATTCTCTGCAGCCTTGACCCCATCGCCGTTGACAAAGCCTGCATCGACCTTGTTTATGCCTCCGATGATCCCGGACGCGACCACCTTCTTGAACGCATCGAAAGCAGAAACGGCGTTCACACCATCGAAGCGGCGCTTGAACTCGGTTTCGGCACCGATGAATACGAACTTGTTGAAATTTAAGACCCAAAAAGCGCACGAAAGTGCGCTTTTTTGATAGCTGTCTTGTTGAAAGAACAGAGGAATTCACTTTTATTACAACCCCATTTCTTTTGGGAAAAGAAACCGCTGTACCTAGCCGATAAAGTTCATTTTAATATATATTGGAATAAATATAAAACAAATATTGAATATATAAAAGGAATTTGTTATAATATAAAATTGGTAAGGAGGCGATATTTTTGCGCAAAAAACTGGTATTTTTTTTATGCGGCGTTCTTGTTCTCGCGGTTTCCGCAACAGTTGTTCTTGCGGCCGTGTTCACCGGAAACAGTTCCGACCTCAAAGAAGTCGGTTCACCGGAAATAAATGCTGAAGAAAACGCCGGAGAGAATAAAGAAACCGAAAGCGAAGCTCCGCAAGCCGGAAATCTTTCCGAAAAAGCACCCGGATGCTCCGTTGAATATACCTATCTCAAGGGCACGCTTTATAAAAACCTTTACGAAACAAGATATTCGAACCTTGTTGAAACCATGAAGGAGGAACCCGTTCCGGAAACCGAACCTTCCGGCGGAACCCCGCGTCCCGGAATCGGCCAGGCAACCAATCCGGGCTATTCCGGCGAAGTCGGAACCTATTCTCTCAACAGCAAAACCGTTGCGGCGCATCTTTCCGTTCAGGGCACCAACGTCCAGAACAGACCCGTCTGGCAGTGCACCGGCAACACCAACTATTACACAAACGGAAGCGTGACCTGGGCAGCAGGAAGCGCGCACCTCAGAAGCGGTGCCCTTTCCCAGAACACCGTTATTTACGGACACAACTGGGGAAACTGCTTTGTTCCTTTCAAGAAAACCGGTCCGGAATTTGAATCCCTTATGGCATACACCTATGCGGATTTTGTAAGACAGAATCAGTACATCTATCTTACCACCAACAGCGGAACCCATACCTTCAGGGTTTTTGCGGTATGCTTCACCAAGGATCTCAACTTCTACATCAACTGCAACAACATTGACGTTGCTTCCATTGCGGCAAGGGCAAAAAGCATGAGCCTTTTTGATTTCGGCGTGAACGTCGGTTCCGGCGACAAGATCATCACTCTTTCCACCTGTACCCGCTATTTCAAAGGTCTTGGTGCGAACCAGAGATTCATCATCATGGGTAAGCTTGTAAGTACCGAATAAAAATTTTAAAAAACTATGGACAGAACGGAAATTCTGTGCTATAATTATTTCCGCTGATGAATCAGCGGAAAATCCGGGGGCGTAGCTCACTTGGGAGAGCGCTTGAATGGCATTCAAGAGGTAGAGAGTTCGATCCTCTTCGTCTCCACCAAATATCGAAAAAACCTTGAAACTATGCGGTTTCAAGGTTTTTTTATTGCAGAAAAAAGGCACTCCGGAATTTTTCCGGAGTGCCTTTTTATCAGTGCTTATATTTTACGCAAAGTTCGATTAGCTGTTTTTTCGAGGAAACGCCGAACTTGCGGTAAAGGTTTTTGTTGTGGAACTTGACGGTGTTTTCGGTTATGCAAAGTTCCTCCATGATTTCTTTCGTTTTCCTTCCGGAAAGGTGGAGGTCAAGGATCTTCATTTCCGCCGGGGTAAGGGAGGCGATGCAATCCTCAAAAAACCGAAGTTCCTCCTCATCCGGAATTTCCGGTTCCGGAGCGGGGACAAAAGCCCTGCTCTCATCGGCTTTTCGGAGCATTTCCTTTATAAAAGCAGTTTCCTTTTCCCTTCGCTCCTCCTCCTTTTCCTGCAAAAGAAGGTGGATTCCAAGAAGGAAAACCTCGCTTATGATATAGGAAACGGAAAGGAGCTCGAAATCGATTTTAACAAGCTGCTCGAAAAGCCAGACGCAGATGTTGATGAAAACCGAACCTGCAAGAATCACAGCGTGGGTCGATTTTTCGATTTTCCGCTCAACGCCGGAATAAATAATAACCGCGACCATCGAACCAAAATAGAACAGAAGATAAAAAAGATAAATGCTGTGGAGCGGACCGTAAACTTTTTCAAGGGCGGAAACCCCGTTTATATTTATAAGCGAAACGGATTTGTAATAAATATCAAGATATTCCGGGCTTGCCGCAATAAGAAAGACAAAAATGCTGATTCCGGAAAGAACACCCAAAAGGCGCTTTTTATAATTTATCCGGCAGACTTTCATGATGATAAGGAACATGAGCATCGGAAGAAAAACCGAACCGAGATAGGAAATCCTGTTTGCCCAAAGGGCAGAATCAAGGTTTTTCGAAACGGAAAGAAGATAATAACCGCTGTTAACAACAAAAACCGAAGAAAACAGCAGAACAAAAAGTATCTCCTTCTTATAGGCAAGAATGCAGTATGATAAAAGCAGAACAAGGGAGAAAAAAGCGACAGTTCCGTAAATTACGGACATGCTTGCGGTTTTTTCGCCGATAAAGCCGCATCCGGAAAAAATCAGCGGAAAGAAAAGAACCGCTACGGAAGATAAAAACAGATTTTTCAGAAAAATCCCCCCTTTTTTCGTTGAAAAAACCTTTGCTTACTATACTTTTTTGAAAAATTTTTAAAATACTACACTTTTTTGCCCTTTTGTGTGGCGACAAATTTTTGGTGTAGGGTTATAATATAACCATAAATTACAATTTAAAGAATAGCATATTTGCGAAATTCAGTCAAATAAATCATCGGGAACGGAGGGTAATCATGAAAAATATTCTGAAAAAATTTTTTGCCGCGGCGGTTATCCTGATTCTTTGTCTTTCTGTGGCCGGGTGCGCTTCATACGAAGAGGAAAAACAGCCCGTTACAATTTCCATCTGGCATGTTTACGGTGCTCAGACCGATTCCCCGCTTAACGACCTTATCAGTGAATTCAACGAAACCGTCGGTGCGGAAACGGGACTCCGGGTGGAGGTAACGATGGTTTCCAACAACAAGAACATCCATAAGGATATCCTTGCGGCATCGAATTTTGATCCGGGCGCTCCGGTGCTTCCGGATATCTTTGTTGCCTATCCAAGCACCGTTATGGCGATGCCGGATGAAAACATCCTTGTTGATTTCCGGGACTATTTTTCCGAAGAGGAAATCGGAGAATTTATCCCTTCATTCGTTGAGGACGGAACGGTGAACGAAAGGCTCGTCTGTCTTCCGGTTGCAAAATCCACCGAACTTCTTTTCATCAACAAAACCGCTTTCGACCGTTTTTCCGAAAGCACCGGAATAAAAGCGGAAGCCCTTTCAACCTGGGAGGGACTTTTTGAAACCGCGGAAATCTATGCAAAATGGACCGATGAACAGACTCCGGAAACCCCGGATGACGGAAAAGCGCTTTTTGTCCATGATTTCCATTTTAACTATTTCCAGGTCGGAACCGAATCCCTCGGCGAAAATTTCTTTTCCGATGACAAAATCGCCTTTGGTCCCGCCTTCGGAAAAGCGTGGGAACCCTATGCAAAAGCTTGCCTTTCCGGCGGAGTATGGCTCCAGGGAGGATATGCAACGGAACCTTTGCGTACCGGCGAATCCATAGTGAGCGTTGCCTCATCCGCAAGCGTTCTTTATTTTTCCAACGAAGTTATCTATCCGGATAACCGGAGCGAAAACATCGAGCTGATAGTCCGCCCATGCCCGGTTTTTGAAAACGGAAAAAATCTTGTTATGCAGCGGGGAGCGGGAATGTGCCTTGTAAAATCAACTCCCGAAAGGGAACAGGCGGCGGTAACTTTCCTCAAATGGCTTACGGAGCCGGAAAACAACACAAAATTTGCGGTGAGCACCGGATATATGCCCGTAACCTCCGAAGCTTTTGAAAAATATCTTCCCTCCGCCATAGAAAACCTTACGGAGCAGAAATACGTCGAACTTTACGGAGCATATCTTGAAACTCAGGAGAAATTTGAATTTTATTCCGCACCGAAATTCGATGAATATCTTGAAATCGAAAACAAATTCGAAGAAAGCATCCGCCAGTTTATGGAAAATGGAAGAAAAAGCTGGCTTCTTACGGACCGCAGTCCGGAAGAACTTGAAAAAGCAACGGAAGAAAATTATACCCTTTTCAAAGACTATATGTAATTTTATTTTTACCGAAGGGGAGGTGAACTCCGGAAAATGAAAATCACGCCGGTGGAACTTATAAAGCTCACGAAAAAAGCAAAAAACCACAGCATAAAAATGCAGAACAGGCTTCTTCTTTATTGGGCGGTGATGACCTTCGTTATTTTTGCCGCAATCCTTGTTGTCATGAGCTTTGCGGGAGTTTTTTCCAATTCGGAGGAAAAGGCAAGCCATCTTCTTGAACTCCAGCAGCAGAACACCTATGCGGAATTGAGCGAACAGTTCACCCTTCTCACAGCGAAGGGGATTTCCCTTTCGGAGCGGACTTCCGAAATTCTGGAAGGTTTCCTTTTTACTGAATCCGCTTCAATGCTGAGCGACAACCCGGAAATGCTCGAAGTGATCGAAACGATTCTTTACGGCGATCTTGATGCGGTCATCCATTCAAATCCCTGCAACGGAGCCTATATCATCTTCGACGCAACCATAAACACAAAAATTCCGGAGGCGGAAAAATCCCGTGCGGGAATCTATCTCCGCCTTGCAAACATAAGCGGAAAAAACGAAATCAGCACCGACGTAACCCTTTTCCGCGGAATCCCCGCAGTTGCAAGAAAAAACGGAGCGGAACTCCACAACAGATGGAAGCTGGAATTTGATATTTCCGCAATGCCGGGATATGATTCCGCCGCAAATTTTGCCGGAACAAGGCTTGCGGACGGATGCTTCTGGACGGAAAATACAACCCTTCCGGAAACCTGGGAGAGTATGGTTCTCCTCAACACCCCGATTGTTGCAAAGGACGGTTCCATATACGGCGTCTGCGGAATC
Organism: Oscillospiraceae bacterium; assembly: GCA_017399625.1. GTDB lineage: Bacteria > Bacillota > Clostridia > Oscillospirales > Ruminococcaceae > UMGS1668. The sequence goes on along the minus strand of JAFQBT010000001.1, from coordinate 5,639 downwards.
GAGGTGAGCGAATTTTATTTCCGCCTTTCCCATCCTGCGGTGGAAAGCGAATTCGGCTCAATGGTAACTGTTCTTGCCCCCATTGAAAAGGACGAACTTATGGTTTCAAAAGGAATGGTCGGTTCCTCAGGCGGAACATATCTCCGGGATAACGAGAATCTTATAATCAGGGAAGGCGAAAAATTCAATACGTATATCGGAAGGGATTCCGCCTTCATCGGAACCCACCAGAAACTTGATATTGCCCTTGAGGACGGTTCCGCAATATATGCGGTAACTCTTCTTCCGGCGGGAAATTACCTCCGTGAAGAAGCAACAAACAGGCTTATCTGGGGAATAAGCGCCATTGTGCTTTTTGTTGCGATGATTTTTGTTTCGTTCTTCCTTGCAAAAAAATTTGTAAGACCCATTGCCCAGAGCCTTTCGGCAATTCAGGAAAACAAAATGGAGGATGCGGAAAATTCCGGAATTTCTGAAATCGACAGCCTTCTTTCCTTCATTGAGAAAAACCGCGCAAGCGGAAACGAAAACAGCCTTCCTTCGGATATCGAGGAGCTTTTTACGGAATTTGCAAAAAGGGCGGAAAGCCTTACCCCAACGGAGCGGAGCATCATAAAATATTATTCCGACGGAAAGGAAGTTTCCGAAATCCCCGAACTTTGCTTCATAAGCATCAACACGGTGCGCAAGCACAACGCGAATATTTATAAAAAACTCGGTGTCGGTTCAAAGGAAGAGCTGATGCTCTATGTTGAACTTTTCCGGAGATGCGGAAGGTTCGACGAACTTTTATGATATGTTAAAACAAAAAAAGCGGAAAATCACCCTTCCGGGCGGTTTTCCGCTTTTTTTGTTTTGTGCGTGTTTACAGAAATTCTGCGTTTTTGTTGTGCATATTAAACTAATTAATTTATGTATTTTGATATTATTAGGCAAAAATACACAATCGGGTAATTTAATTTATCCTGTTATCAATGCTATTCTTATTACAGCGAAAGGAGGCGGCAAAAGTTGAAAAATCTCATCAGAAAACAGATTATCGATTATTCGGACGAAAAAATCTTCTGCTTCGGGATCATCTGTCACGAATGCGGAAAAATCCGGAAAAGCACACCGATCCGTTTTTCAAAAGCCGGAGAAATACCGCAAAGCGAATCAAAGAAAATAATTTTCAGAATTCTTTATGAGCGGGAGCACGAACAGGCTTTGGAAAAAGCGGTGGAGGAAGCGGCGAATTTTTTTAACCTCTGTCCCCATTGCGGAAAATTTGTATGCGATGATTGCTTCCTCATCTGCGAGGATCTGGATGTCTGCCGAAGCTGTGCAGAGGATCTTCAGGAAATCGGAGAACCTTCTTCCTTTGCCGGCTGGATTTCGGGCTGAATAATTAAAAATGAATTAATATGATTTTTATATAAAGGGAGGCACCGAAAATGAAGAAAATTCTGAGCATGCTCATGGCTTTTGCCATGATTTTAAGCTTTGCAGCCTGTGGAAATGATGAACCGCAGAAAGAAAACAATGGCGGAAATATCCCGGAACCGCCGGAAAATTCCGGAGAAAACGAACCGGAAAATCCCGTGTTCCCGGAAGATGAACCGGTAACTCTTGACCAGAGTTATGCAGATCTTATCGAAAATCTTTCCTGGGCCGAAGCAGTCTGCGGCGTTGCCTATGTTGGATTTGTTGAAGATCCATTTTCGGAAGATTACCTTGCGGTTATTGAACAGCAGCCGGAACTTATGGAATGGTATCCCTTTGTTGCGGAAATTCCGGAGGAACGCTTTGTCGGAACAGACGGATATGAACTTTACTGCATTGTTCCTGCAAGCCTTGATTATTCCGTAAAGGTTGAGGAAACCTCTCTTCCGGAAAATACTGAGGCATGGGAACCCATCATCGGCGAAGTTATTTATGAAAGCGCAACAGGCGAACCCATCCTTCTCAAATGCAACGAAAGCGATATTTTCACAAATGTTCTTGTGACCATTACCACCCCGGAGGGGATTGAGAAAAAGATTTCGCCCTATCTGAGTCTTATGGACGGAAGCCTTGCGGGAATCAACGAGGACGAAAGCGGACTTACTGCACTGGATTTTACCAGATATGAAATAAATCTTGATGATTTCTATACCTTTGATGAAATGGTCGGCGTCGACTGGACCGCATATCATTATTATGACGATGAAACGACATATATCATGAACCTCAGCTTCTTCTATAACGAATATGATCAGCAGTGTGTTGAATTCTGGTACGGACTTGAAAATTCCGATATCGACGAAATCTTCACCGGAACGGTTTATGAAAACTATGACGATGAAGGAAACTGGGACGGAGGATATACCCTTGATATGTCCCTTACCGGCGGACTTTTCTTTAACGGAGAATCCTACGGACATATCTGTTCCTATAAATTCCAGAAAGCAGATGAAGAAGGCGACGAAGTTTTTGCCACACATTACGGAATGGAAAGTCCTTTCTTTATGGGAACGGAATATCAGACCTTCTATTTCTTCCAGGCGAAAGGTTAAAGGAGTGATTTAATGAAAAATCTTAAAAAAATAACGATTCTTCATTCAAACGATATGCACGGCGACTTTATGGCGCAGGAAAAGGACGAAAAGCTTATCGGCGGCGTTTCGATGCTTTCCGGCTATCTCAATAAAGTCCGCAAAGAAGAGAAAAACGTTCTTTACACAATTTCCGGCGATATGTTTCGCGGAAACATAATCGACAGCGAATATAAAGGCATGTCCACCATCGAAATCATGAACATGCTTGCTCCGGACGTTGTGACACTTGGAAACCATGAAGCAGACTACGGTATCGCGCATCTCCTCTTCCTTGAAAAATGTGCAAGATTTCCTATAGTCAACGCGAACCTTTATCTTACAACAACCGGCGTCCGTCTTTTCAAATCTCACTATATCAAGGAAATCGACGGCATGAAGATCATGTTCGTCGGAATCCTTACGGAGGAAGTTCTTTCACAGGCAAAGCAGGACAGATTGGTTGGTTCCTTTGTTGACGTTCGTGAAGCCGCCGCCGAAATCGGAAAGATATGCAATGCTCATAAATCCGACGATATCGATTTCACAGTTCTTCTTACACATATCGGTTTTGAGGAAGATAAAAAACTTGCGGCGCTTCTTGACCCGAATTGGGGAGTTGACGTGATAATCGGCGGCCACAGCCACACTCTCCTCGAAGAACCGGCAATAGTCAATAATATTCCGATAGTCCAGGCGGCAACCGGCACCGACCAGGTGGGAAGATTCGACATCATGATCGATACCGATAACAACTGCATCGAAAGTTATGAATGGAACCTTATTCCGATAGATGATTCCCATTGTCCGCGGGATCTGGCTCTTGAGGAAGTTATCGGAAAATACGTTGACGCAACGGACGAAAAATACGGAAGATATATCACCCGCTTTGCGGAAAAATATACCCACCCGCAGAGAAACAGAGAAACCCAGCTCGGCAAGATTTTTGCGGATGTGTTCCGGGACAACATGGGGCTTGATGTAATGCTTCTCGCTTCCGGAAGCCTTCGGGAAACACAGATGGGACCTATTGTTCAGTACCGCAATCTTGCCCAGATGTTCCCATATACGGACGAACTTTTCCGCATCAAGGTAACCGGAAAACAGCTCAAGCACATGATAGAACATCTCTACAGGGCGGATGCACTTGACGGATGCCACACCGAATTTTATCAGTATTCAAGGGGCATGAAAGTCGTTGTATCCATTCCGGAAAGAAAAGTTCTTGAAATAACCTATGAAGGAAAACCCATTGACGATGAACGTATTTTCAGGGTCGGGCTCCAGGGTTTCCACTTCAAGAGCATGGATAAGTTCTTTGATATCACCGAAGAGGAAGTAAAGAAAAACGCTCCGGTAAAAATGCTTGCGACCAATTCGATGGACGTTGTTGACGAAAACCTCAGCAATATGGAATTTGTAATCTGCCCGGAAGAGGACAGATGGATTACCATAGAATAACCTGGGAAAGGGGAATTAAAATGCCGAATATTAAAAAACTTACAATTCTTCATTCAAACGACCTCCACGGCGACTTTATGGCGAAAGAAATTGATAAAGAACTTCTCGGCGGAATTTCAATGCTTTCCGGCTACATAAACAAAGTCCGCCATGAGGAAGAAAACGTTCTTTATACAATTTCCGGCGATATGTTCCGCGGCTCCATAATCGACAGCGAATATAAGGGCATGTCCACCATCGAAATCATGAATATGCTCACCCCGGACGTTGTGACCCTTGGAAACCACGAAGTTGACTATGGCCTTGCGCATCTCCTCTTCATCGAAAAATGCGCCACCTTTCCCATAATCAACGCCAATATGTATATCACCACAAATGGCGTCCGGCTTTTCAAATCCCACATAATTAAGGAAATCGGCGGAATGAAAGTTCTTTTCATTGGCCTTCTGACCGAAGAAGTTCTCCATTCCACAAAGCAGGATAAGATAGTCGGTTCCTTTGTTGACGTTCACGAAGCCGCACTTGAAGTCGGAAGAATCTGCAACGCATACAGAACCGAGGATATCGATTTCACCGTTCTGCTCACCCATATCGGTTTTGAAGCAGACAAGGATCTTGCAAAAACCCTTGACCCAAGGTGGGGAGTCGATATCATAATCGGCGGTCACAGCCACACCCTTCTTGAAAAACCGGAAGTTGTGAACGGAATCCCGATAGTCCAGGCTGCCTGCGGAACCAACCAGATAGGCAGATTCGATATCAACGTCGATACCGACAACAATTGCATAGACAGTTACGAGTGGAAACTTATTCCCATCGATGATGACTATTGCCCTCGTGATTATGCACTTGAGGCGGTAATCGCAAAATATAAAATCCAGACGGATAAAAAATACAAACGCATCATAACCCGCCTTGCGGATAAATATACCCACCCGAGCAGGGAAGAGGAAACCTCCCTTGGAAAACTCATCACCGATGCGTTCAAGGATGCTCTCGGGCTTGATATTATGATGGTCGGTTCCGGAAGCATCCGGGCAGAGGAAATGGGACCCATCGTTATGCTCGAAGATCTTCTCCAGGTTTTTCCGTACAGCGACGAGGTTTACCGCATAACAGTAACCGGTGCCCAGCTTAAGCACATGATAAAATATTCCCTCCGGACCGGTGCGCTCCAGGGACTTACGGAATTTTATCAGTATTCCCGGGGATTCGAAATTCAGTTCGACTATGAAAATCAGGAGCTCATAAGTCTTTCCCTCGACGGAAAGGAAATTGATGACTGCAGATTCTATAACGTCGGTATAACTTCATTCCATTTCGAAAACCTTAAGGAATTTCTTGACGTTTCCGTTGAGGAAATTTCAAAAAACAGGGAACCGAAAGTTATCGCAACAAAAAGCGCGGAGGTTCTTGAAGAATATTTCAGCAAACAGGAACTTTGCAAGGTTTCTCCGGACAGAAGACTTTGCCTTAAACAATACATCAATGCAAAAAACTGAGGTTTTAAAATGAAGATAATAAAAAGTCTGGCGGTGGTTCTGGCGATGCTTGGAATTTTATCAATGCTTTTCGGCTGCAAAAAAGATAAAAAACCGGATTTTCCCTTTGATACGGAAAAGGCTT
>JAFQBT010000112.1 GCA_017399625.1 Oscillospiraceae bacterium | reverse complement strand
GGTAATCAGCCTTCCCAGAGGGGAAGGTGTCAGCCGAAGGCTGACGGAAGAGGGATTCACAGGTATCCCGGAGGGTAAGCCTCCCTTGTGCAAAGGGAGGTGTCGCCAACGGCGACGGAGGGATTGTAATCCCATTCCGTTAGAAACGGAACGGTCAAGACCGTTCTCTACCATAGCACAGCGATTTTTAAAACCGTGCGAACAGCCTCCCTTGTGCAAAGGGAGGTGGCATTTGCGAAGCAAATGACGGAGGGATTGTAATCCCATCCCGTTAAATTCAGCCGGTAATTTCAACAGAATCCCCCCGGTTCTGGCAAAGCCAAAACCACCCCCCTTTAACAAGGGGGGCTTTCAGAAAAAAGTGCGGATAATATCCGCCCCTGCATTAATTCGATGGACCCATCAAAAAAAGGCGACCCCGAAGGGTCGCCCGTACATTAATCTCTGAAACAGCCGGAATCCGCCCGTGCTCAGACAAAATTCTGAGCATGCTCAAAAAATCAGTCGAGCACGAAGGAGGGAGCGGAATAGACCCTTGCGCCAAGTTCGTTATCAAGGAGATAAAGGCTCCGGGGGTCGGAACCGAAGAGTTCGTATTTTGTGATGATGTCGGAAGCATTTTTCTCCTCCTCGCCCTGTTCCTTGATGAACCAGTCGAGGAACTGAAGGGTGCGGAAATCGTTGACCTTCTGCGCCTCGGCATAGATGTTGTTGATGAGGTCGGTCACATACTGCTCATGGGCAAAAGCGGCTTTGAGCGGATCGCCGGGTTCCACAAAAACCTTGTCCGGTTTCGCAATTGCCTTGAGCTCAACGGGAATGCTGTTGTTGTGGAGATAGGTATAAAAAAGCATTCCGTGGTCCTGCTCCTCCTTTGCCTGGATGGTGTACCAGTTTGCGAAGCCGTCAAGACCCTTTGCGCTGAAAAAATTCGCAATATCGAGATAGAGATATGCGGAATAAAATTCTTTGTTTATCTGATCGTTAAGGAGTTCTGCAACTTTCTGATTCATGTTATAAACCTCCGTATTTTTAATTTTTCCGGAATTTCCGGTTTGTTTAAATTATATCATTTTGGTAGGAATTAATCAATGAATATTTTTTGAATTTTAAAAAAACTTTGGTTCTGCGGGATTCCTCATCCGCATTCCACCGAGGCAATCAGCCTTCCCTTGGGGGAAGGTGGCAAAACCGAAGGTTTTTACGGATGAGGGGAAAACCCTGTCCCGTTAAAATAGGACGAACAGCCTCCCTTGTGCAAAGGGAGGTGGCATTTGCGAAGCAAATGACGGAGGGATTGTAATCCAATCCAATAAAAAACGTGCGGATAATATCCGCCCCTTCATTAATTCGATGGAACCATCAAAAAAAGGCGACCCCGAAGGGTCGCCGGAATGTTGATTCTGCGGATATTAAAGGCTGATTTCGTCGATGAGCCGGAGCTCATCTTCGGAAAAAGCGGTGTTTTCCGCGGCTTTTATGTTGTCAAGAACCTGCTCCGGTTTTGAAGCGCCGATAAGAACGCTGTTAACAATTCCGTCCCGGAGCACCCAGCTCAGCGCCATCTGCGCAAGGCTCTGTCCGCGGTCTGCCGCAAGTTCGTTGAGTTTTCGGATCTGTCCGAGTTTTTCCTCGGTAAGAATGTTTTCCCGGAGGAATCTTCCGTCGGTGACTATCCTGCTGTCCGAAGGAATCCCGCCAAGATATCTGTCGGTCAGAAGACCCTGGGCAAGGGGCGAAAAAGCGATTATTCCTTTTCCGAGTTCCTCCGCGGTTTTCTTAAGACCGTTGTTTTCAATTGTCCGGTCAAAAATCGAATAGCGGTTCTGGTTTATGACAAAGGGAACCTTCAGCTCATCAAGAATTTTTGTTGCTTTCCGAAGGGTTTCTCCGTCGTAATTCGAAAGACCGGCATAAAGCGCTTTTCCGGATTGAACGGCAAAGGCAAGAGCACCCATTGTTTCCTCAAGAGGGGTTTCGGGGTCCATCCGGTGATGATAAAATATGTCAACATAATCAAGACCAAGGCGGGAAAGGCTTTGGTCAAGGCTGCTCAGAAGATATTTTCTGCTTCCCCAGTCGCCATAGGGACCCGGCCACATCCAGTATCCCGCCTTTGTTGAGATAACAAGCTCGTCACGGTATGCGGAAAATTCCTCCTTAAGGATTCTTCCGAAATTGATTTCAGCAGCTCCCTCGGGAGGGCCGTAGTTGTTTGCAAGGTCAAAATGGGTGATGCCGTTATCAAATGCGGCAAAGCAAATCTGCTTCATGTTGTCATAACGGGCGGTTTCGCCGAAATTATGCCAAAGACCGAGGGATATTGCCGGAAGTTTAAGTCCGCTTTTCCCAAGGCGGTTGTATGGCATCGAATCATAGCGGTTTTCTGATGCAGAATACATATTTACCCTCCTTCGTTTTTTTATACAGGAACAAATCTTCAAGAAAAGAATAGCACCGTGCGTGTGATAAATCAAGAAAAAAATGAGGCCCATCATTCGCCTTTTCGGCAAAATGACGTGCCTCATTCATTTGAACATTTTTATGAACAGTTATTCACACGCAAGGTGGAAAAAACGGCTTATTTGCAGGCTTCGTAAACTGCTACGGAAACTGCAACGGTTGCGCCGACCATGGGGTTGTTGCCCATGCCGATAAGTCCCATCATTTCTACGTGAGCGGGAACGGAGGAAGAACCTGCGAACTGTGCGTCGGAATGCATTCTGCCCATGGAGTCGGTAAGACCGTAGGAAGCAGGACCTGCTGCGACGTTATCCGGATGGAGAGTTCTGCCGGTGCCGCCGCCGGAAGCAACGGAGAAATATTTTCTGCCGTTTTCGATTGCCCATTTCTTATAAGTACCTGCAACAAGATGCTGGAAACGGGTGGGGTTGGTGGAGTTACCGGTGATGGAGATATCAACTTCTTCGCTCTGCATGATCGCAACACCTTCGCGGGTGTCGTTTGCACCGTAGCAGCGGATATTGCCGCGCTCGCCTTCGCTGAATCTTACTTCGCGGACAACTTTAAGTTCGTCGTGCTCGAAGTCGAAATCGGTTTCAACATAGGTGAAGCCGTTGATTCTGGAGATGATGTATGCGGCGTCTTTTCCAAGGCCGTTGAGGATAACTCTGATGGGAGTTTTTCTTGCTTTGTTTGCGTTTCTTGCAATACCGATGGCGCCTTCAGCTGCTGCGAAGGATTCGTGACCTGCAAGGAAAGCGAAGCATTTGGTTTCTTCGGAAAGAAGCATTGCGCCGAGGTTTCCGTGACCAAGACCTACTTTTCTCTGTTCTGCAACAGAACCGGGAATGCAGAAGGACTGGAGAGCTTCGCCGATGCATTTTGCTGCATCTGCTGCGGAGGAAACTCCGCGTTTGATGCCGATTGCAGCGCCGAGGGTGTATGCCCAGACTGCGTTTTCGAATGCGATAGGCTGAACGCCTTTGACGAGAGATTCTACGTCAACGCCTTTTGCAAGGCAAATTTCTCTTGCTTCTTCAAGGGAAGCAAAACCGTTTTCTTTAAGACAGGCTTCGATTTTCGGAAGTCTTCTTTCTTTACCTTCAAATTCT
>JAFQBT010000111.1 GCA_017399625.1 Oscillospiraceae bacterium | reverse complement strand
TGCAATAGGCGAATGTTACTGGTTTACCAGTAGCAGGGCAAGCGATGCAATGGTAATATTCAGTGCCCCTTCGAGGGGTCAGCAAGTACTGACCCTTCTAGGGTCTGAGCAAACCACTAGTTTACTAGTGGTTATGATTTAAAGAAGAGGCGCGATTATTTTTACGAAGAACGAAACCGGACGCAGGAAAGGATAGTTTTTCCAGATGTTTTCCTTTGTTATGCGGCGGCTTTTTTCAAGGGTTTCCTGAAAATCTTTTTCGATATCGCCGATACAGGAGGTTCCGTAGCAATAGGCTGCGCATTCAAAATGATGATAAAGGCTCCGGTAATCAAGATTTATGGTTCCCACAACCCCTTCAATATCGTCCGCAACAAAGGATTTTGCATGGATGAATCCCGGTTTGTATTCATAAATCTGAACGCCGGAATCAAGGAGCGCGGAATAATGGCTTTTTGCAAGGGAATAGGGAGCAAGCTTATCCGGAACGCCCGGAAGGATTATTTTTACCTCAACGCCTCTTTCTGCCGCAAAACGTATTGCGGTTTCCATCTCGCCGTCAAGAATCAGATATGGGGTCATGATATGGACATAGCGCTTTGCCCGGTTGAGGATATCCATATAGACCATTTCACCGATTTTATCCTTATCAAGGGGGCAGTCCCCATAGGGGATAACGAATCCCTCCGAATCTTCAGGAGGAAGGCTTGGAAACGAGAGAAAATAATCAAATTCCGGTTCCTTTTCGTCGATGTTCCACATCTGCAGGAACATAAGGGTAAAGCCTTTTACCGCCTTGCCCCGGAGCATCACAGCGGTATCTTTCCAGTGTCCGTGAACAGTTTCCCGATTTATATAGCGGTCCGCAAAGTTTATTCCGCCGGTGAAGGCGGTGTTTCCGTCGATGACCATGATTTTCCGGTGGTCGCGGTAATTATAATGGGTGGAGATAAATGGGGTGAGCGGGGCAAAAACCTTGCATTTTATGCCGAGCTTTCTGAGCATTTCCGGATAATCCCGGGGAAGAGTGGTGAATTCGTTCGTTCCGTCATAAATAAGCCGGACGTCAACCCCTTCTTTGACTTTTCTTGCAAGGATTTCGAGGATTTTTCCCCACATGATGCCTTCGTCAATGATGAAATATTCGAGGAAGATAAAATGCCGCGCTTTTTCAAGCCGGAGGAGCATTTCGTCAAAAGTGTCCTCGCCTATGGGGAGATAGGAAACTTCGGTTCCGTCAAAAACGCTGAAGCTTCCGGTGCGCTCAAGATAGCGGGAAATGGAATATGCTCCCGGGTCGGTTTTTCGGAGAGATTCGGAAACCTCCGGATTCCGGGAGATTTTATCCTTCGAAGAATCCACGAGAAAACTCACTCTGTCCCGGAGGGAGCGGTGACCCACTTCGAACTCGGTATAAAGATAGAGCAGGGTTCCGAAAACCGGAAGCGCCATAACAAGGATTATCCAGGTCAGTTTTGCAGAAGGGTCGTGGCTGCTGTTGAGGATATAAATCGCAACAAGAAATCCGATTAAAAGACCGCCGAAGAAGAATTCGGAAAGGAAGGACTGGAACAAGAAAAGCGCCGCAAGAAGCAGAACCGCCTGGAGGAAGAAAAGGAGGATTATTATTCCAAAGCGGCTGAAAATCGCATGGATAATGCCTTTCTGTCCTTTTTTGAGAAGTCGCAGACCGGTATCCTTTATGCTTTTGTGTTCCATTGACATAATAAAAAAACCTCCCTTCTTTTTGCTATATCATAAGTATAAACCAGCAGGCGTGCGATGTAAAGTCAACATTATGTAACGTTTTTGTTAAATCTTTGCCGGATTACGGGAAAGATATTCCGTTATACATTGCAGGGAATTCCCCGCCGCTTCGCGGCCATCTCTCCTTTAACAAAGGGAGCATATAAAAAAGCGCCTCTTCCGAAGCGCTTGTTTTTTCATTTTAACGGAGTCTTCCGTAAAGTTTTGCGTGGTGATACATGCGCTTTGCAAGTTCCGGGGTTGCCTGACCTTTGAGAAGGCGCCACTGCCAGTTTCCGCCGGAGGTGGAAGGTTCGTTCATGCGGGTATATTTTCCAAGACCGAGCCAGTCCTGCATGGGGATTATGGCAGTGTTTGCGGCGGTTGCAAGGGCGGCTTTTATGAACGCATCAACAAAATCCTCGCCCTCTTTATAATTTATGTATTCCTTGCAGAATTCGATTTCGCTTTCGGAACCGGTTTCAAGCCAGCCGGCAACGGGCATATTGTCATGGGTTCCGGGATAGCAGACGCAGTTTTTCGGGATGTTATAAGGAATGCAGTCGTTGTTCGGATCGTCGGAACCGAAGGAAAATTCGAGGATTTTCATCCCCGGAAGTCCGCTTTCCCTGAGAAGATCCACAACAGCCTGGCTCAGTGCTCCAAGATCCTCCGCAATGATGGGGTAACCGTCGAGCTCTTCGAAAACCCTGCTGAAAAGATCCATTCCGGGGCCGTCCTTCCATTCGCCGTTTTTCGCGGTTTCGGAACCGGCAGGGATGCAGTAATAATCCGCAAAGGCGCGGAAATGGTCGATTCGGAGAACGTCGTATTTTTCCCGGCAGGAGGAAAGGCGTTCCAGCCACCATTTATATCCGTTTTCCCTATGGACCTCCCAGTTATAGATGGGGTTGCCCCAGAGCTGTCCGTTTTCGGAAAAATAATCCGGAGGAACGCCCGCAACGTTGCGGGGATGTCTTTCTTCATCAAAATCAAAAAGTTCCGGACCTGCCCAGACGTCGCTGCTGTCGTCCGCAACGTAAATGGGAAGGTCGCCGATTATTTTTATGCCCCGCTCGTTGGCGTAATTTTTAAGGTTGAGCCACTGGCGGGTGAATTCATACTGGAGATATTTCCAGAAGCCGATTTCCTCCGCATTTTCTTTTTCAAATTCCGCAAGAGCTTTTGCGTCCCGGGAATAGAAAGGCTTTTTCCATTCTCTCCAGCATTTTCCGCCGTGGAGATTTTTGAGAGCCATGAAAAGGGCATAGCTATCAAGCCATTTTTCCTCTTTTTTGCAGAAAGCGGAAAGGGCGGAAATATCGCCTTTTTCAAGGAAATTTTTATATGCCTTTCTAAGGATTCCGAAACGGTTTTCGTAAATATGGGCGTAATCAACGTACATGGGTTCGGTTCCCCAGTTGATGCCATCAAGATCCTTTTCCTCAAGGAAACCGTCGGTCACGAGGAAATCAAGATCGATAAAATAGGGGTTTCCCGCAAAGGTTGAAAAAGACTGATAGGGGGAATCGCCGTAACTGGTGGGGCCAAGGGGAAGAACCTGCCAATAAGTCTGTCCCGCTTCAACAAGAAAATCAACAAATTCATAGGCGCTTTTTCCAAAGGTTCCGATTCCGTGGTTGGAGGGAAGGGAAGAGATATGGAGAAGGACGCCGGTTTCGCGTTTATTCATAAGAACCTCTTAACCGCCGGGAATGCCGGCAAAAATTTTTACAGATATAAGTCTATCACAAAACGGAAACGTTTTCATTCAATTCTTAACAAAATAATATACAAAGTTTTTTTGCTTTTTTCGGCAAAAACGAACAAGATTTAAAAATGAGCACGGAAAATTTTATTCCGTGCTCAAAAAATATATTCGGTGCTCAGCCTTCGGAGGTGTTCTTTTTTATTCCGAGAGCCTTCCAGAAATTCCCGAAATCCTCCCGGGAAAGTTTTCCGCCGGAAACGAGTATTTCGTAATATTCCTCCTGCCAGCAATAACGCACTTCCGTTTCGGAATAACCGTTCCGGAGATAGAAGTTTTTTCTTCTGCGGCGGATTTCGTTTTCGGCGCAGCCGGGAATTTCTCTTTCGATATCGACGATTATCCGCATTCCGGATTTTATTCTTCCGATGGCGTCAAGAGCCTTTGTTCCAAGACCTTTTCCCCGGAGCTCCGGAAGGGTTGCAAAATAGATGATATGGGAAATATCAAGGCTGTTGAGAAGAATTGCGAAGCCGCAGAAATTTCCGTTATCATAGAAGGCAAAGGTTTCGTAATGTCCTTTCTCATTCCTGAGCATCATATCGAATGAAAAGCGCTCGTTTTCCGGGAAAGATTCAATATAGAGTTTTTCGATTTTTGCGGTTTCCTTAGAACCGAATTTAATGCGTTTTGTTGTGAACATAATTCCCTCCGGAAAAATGAATTTATATTATTATATTACATTTTTTAAAATAATCAAACCCGGGAGAGAATTTTTTCGGAATGATTGTTTTTCCGTAAGGAAGGATATTATCCGCCGGTTTCTGATCAGATGGTATTACAATCCCTCCGTCTTCGAACTTCGGTCGAATCCACCTCCCTTTACACAAGGGAGGCTTTTGAAAAAAATAAAAAACGCCCCGCTTTTTTTGCAGGACGTTTTTTATAAAAGAAAGGAGTAGATGTAATCGTATTAAAGGGAATCCTCGAATCCGATAAGGACGCCGCCCCGCTCCGCATAAAAGCTGCAGAGGGCGCCGTTTCTGCCGATTTTTAAATCGCAGGAAGGAAATTCGGAAAGAATTTTTTCCGCGAGGATGTTTGCGGCGTTCTGGTTGAAGCAATGGTCGATAACAACTTTTCCGCCGGAAAAGCCGCGTTTTTTCATTTCGGCAAAAATCATATCAAGAGTTTTTGCCTCGCCGCGGATTTTATGGAGAGGATCAAGAACGCCTTCCTTTGCGGCACCCATAACCCGGATTCCGAGAACGCCGGCGATTTTTGCAACGGCGGGGCTCACTCTTCCGTTTCTTGCAAGATTGGTCAGGGATTCAAGGGAGAAAAGAAGATGGGTGTGCTTCTGATATTCCGTTACGGAATCCCGGATTTCCTCAAAAGTTCCGCCACGGAGCATCTTTTCGCGGATATGCTCCATGATGATGCGCATTTCCGGACCGGTTGAAAGGCTGTCAACAACAAAAACCTTTGCGCCGGGGTGAGCATCCATAAAAATCTTTGCGGCCTGCTCCGCGGAAGCAAAACTTCCGGAAAGGCGGCTTGTGATGGTGATCGCAAAGATGATATCCGCGCCGTCAAAGGCATTGAGCCAGTCGCCGATGTTGGGGCAGGAAGTTCCGGATTTTCCCTTGGTTTCCCGGATTTCGCCGACCGTTTTTTCAACGTCCAGCTCCGCATTATCAACGTATTCGTGCTTTGCGGTGATTATTCTCAGCGGAACGCTCCGGAAATCTATTCCGGGAAAACTGAGCATGTTTGAAGATGAATCGGAAACAATTCTGTAATTCATAAAATTCTCCTGAAGATATAACGGTTGCTGGATATCATTTTAACGGATATTAAATATCCTGTCAAGAGTTTTTTAAAAACTTGTAATAAACAATTTTCTTGACCTTTCAGGTTTTTGGTTGTAAAATAGAACAAAAGGGAGGCGCTTTTTGAAATGAAAAAGAACGCAAAGGAAGAAATCAAAAACCTTATAAACGAATTTTCGCTTCCGCGATATAACGATATCCCAAACGTCGGGCTTTATCTTGAACAGGTTGTAAAATATATTTCCGAATATCTCGAGCCCCTCGGGAGTTTTTCCCTTACCGCTTCGATGGTCAGCAACTACGTCAAAAAAGGTCTTATTGAAAACCCGGTGAAAAAACAGTATGACCGGGAGCAGATTGCCTATCTTTTCTTCATCTCCATTGCCAAAAATGTGCTTTCGATGGAGGATCTCCGGCTTCTTTTCGAAATGCAGAGGAAGGTCTATACTTCCAAAAGGGCTTATGATTATTTCTGCAACGAATTTGAAAACGTGCTCCAGTTCGTTTTCGGAATCAAGGAGCAGCTTGATACCATCGGCACCGACAACAACGATACAAAAACCATTCTTCGGAACACAATAATCGCCGTTGCCTATAAAGTTTATCTCGACAAATACCTTGTTGCAATCCATTCCGGCGAGGAATAAATCCGCGCAACCGGAAGTTGCGCCGGAGTTGCGCAAAAGTTGGTGGCGCAACCGGGCGGAAAATGATATCATAGCGGCATGAAAGGAGAGATTATTTATGAGCGTTGTAGGTTCTACAAGCATATTATTGCTGTTTGGTCTTGGTTTCCTGATTTCTCTGTTTGCGGTCGCTGTGATTGTTGTTATCGTTGCTGCTGTGGTCAGAAAAAGCGGAAAAAGCAGACCTGCTTATGTTCCGCAGGAACCGGTAACTCCCCAGCAGGAGGAAATCCGGAAGACTCTTGGAGAAACCCTTAAGGAGCTCCGGACGGAGCGGAACATGACCCAGGAATTTGTTGCGGAAAGCCTTGGGGTTTCCCGCCAGGCGGTTTCAAAATGGGAAAACGGAACTTCCGAACCCAGCACCACAAATCTTATTGCCATTGCAAAACTTTATGAAACCGCTCCGGAGGAGCTTTTGAAAAAACTGATATGATTAAAAATGGGCGGAGATTTTCCGCCCTGTTTTTTTATTTAAAGCCCCCCTTGTTAAAGGGGGGTGTCTGCGAAGCAGACGGGGGGATTCTTTTAAAATTGAAAGTGGAAAATTGATAGTGGAAAGTGCGGGTGCGGATATCATCCGCCAGTTAAAAACCTCCTCAGAGGAGGAGGGGGACCATCGAAGATGGCGGAGGAGGGATTATTCCTGCCAGGTTGCGATGGATTCGTAAAATTAATGTAGGGCGGGGGCTTGCTCCCGCCGTTATTTTTGTTTATTATGTACCCCCATTTCTTTGACGGCGCAAAGAAACGGCGGTACCCGTCAAAGAAACGCTTTCCAACCCCTGCAGTTTGCTCCCGCAAACGCTGTCCCCTTCATAAGGGGACTAAAACGC
>JAFQBT010000110.1 GCA_017399625.1 Oscillospiraceae bacterium | reverse complement strand
TTGCAATAGGCGAATGTTACTGGTTTACCAGTAGCAGGGCAAGCGATGCAATGGTAATATTCAGTGCCCCTTCGAGGGGTCAGCAAGTACTGACCCTTCTAGGGTCTGAGCAAACCACTAGTTTACTAGTGGTTATGATTCGTGAGCGTATCAGTCGTAGCTGACGATGGTGTATTTTCCGATGATCGGAAGATCCCTTGCCTGGCATTTTACCGCACGGACAATGCCCATGACGGTGAAAACAACGGTCATAATTGCGCCGACGGCGGAAGCAACCCAGCCGATGAAAGGAACGATTGCAACGATTCCGCAAAGAAAAGCGAAAACCGTGAGCACAATGCTCTGGTTGATGTGGTAGCGCAGGAATTTTGAATCCGGCTCAAGAAGAAGCGCGATGATTATGAAGATGAAATTGAAATAGCAGAGCGCCGCAAGAAGATGGGTCTTTTCCGCATCCTCCGGAGAGAACATTGCGGTGCGGTCGCTTTCATCCGGAGCCGTCGGTTTTACGCCGGCAGGTTCTCCGCAGGTGGGGCAGAAATGGTCATTTTCGGAAAGATTGGTTCCGCATTTGGGACAAAACATAAAAAGAACCTCCTTTTTTCTTTTTTGTCTGAAAAAATCATATCACTTCCGGCGGTTTTGTTCAATAATCTTTGATAATTCTTAATAAAAAATTAAGAAAAGGCTCCCTTCCGTGAAGGAAGAAAGCCTTTTTTGTTCTTATTTTTCAATGATGTTTTTAACGATTCCGGCGCAGACTTTTTTGATGAACCATGCGGAAAGGTCAGCAATGGCGGCTTCGGTGGTGGCGCAGGAGGTTACGATGCGCACCGCCCATCTTCCGTCCGGAAGTCTTGCCTGGATGAAGCAGCCGTAGGTATCGGAAAGCTCCTGACCCATTTCCTCCGGAAGGAGAACGAAAATCTGGTTGGTCTGGAATTCGCAGTAAAGGTCGAATCCCGCCTGCTTGATCGCTTCAACGATTTTTTCGGCGCATTCGTTTTCATATTTCGACATCTCGAAATAAAGTCCGCTGGAAAGGGCTTCCTCAAACATTGCGCCGACTACAAAGCCTTTTGCAAGCATAAATCCGCGCTGTTTGATAAGCCAGCGGAGGTGTTCGGAAACCGCCGGATCGGTGAGAACAAGGGCTTCGCCGAAGAGAAGACCGTTCTTAGTTCCGCCAAGATAGAATCCGTCGGTGAGTTTGCCGATATCCTTGAGGGTCACGTCGTTGCATTTTGCCATAAGCGCGCTGCCGAGCCTTGCACCGTCGATGAAGAGATAAAGTCCGTTTGCGCGGCAGTATTCGGAAAGTGCGGTGAGCTCCGCCTTGCTGTAAATGGTGCCGAGCTCGGTGGACTGGGAAATATAAACAAGCTTCGGAACAACCATGTGCTCGCTTTCAAAACCCTTGAAAACGGGGTCGATGAGTTCCGGAGAAAGCTTTCCGTCAACGCCGACCGGGATGCAGATGGTTTTTCTTCCGGCGTATTCGATGGAGCCGGTTTCGTGGACGTTGATATGTCCGGTGTCTGCGCAGATTACCGCTTCGTAAGTGTTCCGGAGGAAAGCGGAAATTGCAAGAACGTTTGTGGCGGTGCCGCCGGGAGTGAACGCAACTTCGGCGTCCGGTCTTCCGCAAAGTTCCCGGAGAAGGTTTGCGGCGGCTTCGGAATGACGGTCCATTCCGTAAGGGGTGTTGGTTTCATATGAAAGTTCCAGAAGTTTTTTGATGATCTGCGGATGTGCCGCTTCGGAATAGTCGTTTCTGAAACTGTATTTATCTACGTTGGTTCCACTGTACAAAGTAAAGATACCTCCCATTATGGATTATAAAAACAGTATATCATATCATTCGCCCGATTAAAAGACGCATTTTTAAAAAAATAAGACAATTTCGTCATTTTAACACAAAAAAATACAATTATTTATATAGATTATGTGTTGAAATGTACATACAAAAGATGATACAATAATATATGTATAAGTAGGCATCTTTTGCCTCCCCTGAAAGGGGAGGTGGCGCCGAAGGCGACGGAAGGGTGGTAAAGGAAACCGCCTTTCAGCAAAGGAGCAGATATGGTTGAACACCGCAGGGAAGAAATGCTTGAAAAAGCACGCATCCTTCGAAAAGAAATGACAAAGGAAGAAAAACATCTCTGGTATGATTTTCTTAAAAATTATCCGGTGCGTTTCCGAAAACAGGAAATTATCGGAAATTATATTGTGGATTTCTATTGCAGCAAGGCAAAAATTGCGGTTGAAATTGACGGCGCACAGCATTATACATCTCAATCATTGGAATATGATAGAGAACGCACAAAATATCTTGAAAGCTGCGGAATAAAAACAATCCGCCTGCTCAATGGAGATATAAATAGGAATTTTGAAAATGCCTGTAACAAAATCGTTCTTTCGATAAAAGGCAATATGAATTAAAAACCCTTCCGCCTGCTTCGCAGGCACCTCCCCTTTCAGGGGAGGCTATATTGAAAGGAGAACTCTATGACAAAAAAACAAAATCCGCTTGAACTTCCGGTATATCTTTTCCACCAGGGAACCAACTACCGTGCGTATGAATTTCTCGGCGCACACAGAATAAGAGGAAGCCGAAAAAAAGGCGTTATGTTCAGAACCTGGGCACCCAACGCAAGAGCCGTTTCCGTTGTGGGCGACTGGAACTTCTGGTCTGCCGGCGCGGATCCCATGCATAAAATAAGCGACGGGGTATGGGAATGCCGCGTCGATAACCTCGAGGATTACGCACGCTATAAATTCGCAATCGAAACCCCGGACGGCAGAACCATCCTCAAGGCCGACCCCTATGCATTCCATTGCGAAACAAGACCCAACACCGCTTCGATGGTCTGCTCCCCGAAATATAAATGGGGAGACAAAAAATGGCTTGAGCATCGGGAAAAATGGGATATGTACCACAGCCCGGTGAACATTTACGAAGTGCATATCGGTTCCTGGAGAAAATATAACGACGGCAACTTCTTCGATTACAGAAAAGCCGCCGATGAGCTTGCCGCTTATGCAAAGGAAATGAACTATACCCATATCGAGCTCCTCCCGGTCACCGAACATCCCTTCGACGGTTCCTGGGGTTACCAGTGTCTCGGTTATTTTGCACCCACAAGCCGCTACGGAAAACCGGAGGACTTCATGTATTTCGTCGATACCCTCCATAAAAAAGGCATCGGCGTAATCATGGACTGGGTCCCCGCCCATTTCCCGAAGGACGAAGTCGGTCTTATGAATTTTGACGGCGCACCCTGCTATGAATATAAAAACCCCCAGATGGGCGAAAGAGAAGACTGGGGAACCAAGGTCTTCGACTTCGGAAGGAACGAAGTCCGCTGCTTCCTTGCTTCCTCCGCAATGTACTGGATCGAAAAATACCATATCGACGGAATCCGCGTCGATGCTGTTTCCTCCATGCTCTACCGGGATTACGGCAAGAACGACAACGAATGGGAACGCAACCAGTTCGGAGGAAGAGAAAACATCGAAGCCATCGGAATGCTCCGTGATATCAACACCGCGGTCAATAAGGAATATCCCGGTGTTATGATGGTTGCGGAAGAATCCACTTCCTTCCCGATGGTTTCCCGTCCTGCGGCTGACGGCGGACTCGGCTTCAACTTCAAATGGAACATGGGCTGGATGAACGACACCCTTTCCTATATGTCCCTTGATCCCATTTACCGCCAGCATCACCACAACAAGCTCACCTTCGGAATGATGTATGCTTTCTCCGAAAACTTCATCCTTCCCTTCTCCCATGACGAAGTTGTTCACGGAAAATATTCCCTCATCGGAAAAATGCCCGGAGAATACGACCAGAAGTTCGCCGGACTCCGCGCACTCTTTGCATATATGATCGGCTTCCCGGGCAAAAAGCTCCTTTTCATGGGTCAGGAATTCGGACATTTCATCGAATGGGACGAAAAGAGGGAACTGGATTGGTTCCTCCTCGAATACGAAAGCCACAGCAAACTCCGCGAACTTTCGAAGGAACTCAACAAACTCTATAAGGAAACCCCCGCCTGCTGGGAAAACGACGAAAACTGGGAAGGCTTCAACTGGGCAAACTGCAACGAAGCAGGAAAGAATGCCCTTGCCTTCAGAAGAATCGCAAAGGACGGAAGCCAGCTTCTCTTTGCTTTCAACTTCTGCCCCAACGAATATAAAGGTTTCCACGTGGAAGTTCCGAAGAACAGCGAATGGGTGGAAATCCTTTCCACCGATGAAAAACGCTTCGGCGGTTCCGGAAATTATGAAAACGGAACAAGAAAAAGCTGGGAGGAAGGATATTCTTCCTTCGCCGCAGTTGACCTTGCACCCCTTTCCGCAGTTGTTTTCAAACTGAAATAAGAGGGCCACGAAGCGGCGAGGGGATTCTGTTACGGTTTCTGTAATTCAAGGAGGAATCCCTCCGTCTTTTCTGACCGCAAGCGTTCAGAAAATCCACCTCCCTTTAACAAGGGAGGTTTAAGGTTTTTGTCAAATAATCCAAGGAGGTTGATATATCTTGCGTAAAAAAATGATTGCAATGCTTCTGGCCGGAGGCCAGGGCAGCAGACTTTATGCTCTCACCAAGGACCTTGCCAAACCGGCTGTGCCCTTCGGCGGAAAATACCGGATCATCGATTTTCCGCTTTCCAACTGTGTAAACTCCGGGGTCGATACCGTGGGTATTCTTACACAGTATGAACCGTTCGAACTTTCCGAATATATCGGAAACGGACAGCCCTGGGACCTTGACCGCATGGGCGGCGGTGCATTTGTTCTTCCGCCTTATCAGCGCAACACCGGCAGAGATTGGTATAAAGGCACCGCAAACGCCATTTATCAGAACCTCCGCTTCATCGAGCGCTATAACCCCGAATATGTTGTAATCCTTTCCGGCGACCATATCTATAAAATGGACTACGCCGCAATGCTTGATGAACATATTAAAAAAGGCGCCGCAGTTACCGTTGCCGCTCTCAAAGTTCCCCTTTCCGAAGCTTCCCGTTTCGGAATAATAATTGCCGACGGCGACGGCTATATCACCGAATTTGAGGAAAAACCCAAGAATCCCAGAAGCGACCTTGCCTCCATGGGCATCTATATCTTCTCCGCGGATAAACTCAAAAAATATCTTACCGAAGACGAAGCCGACCCCGAATCCGAAAACGACTTCGGCAAAAACGTTCTTCCCAATATGCTCGAAGCCGGCGAAAAAATGTCCGTCTATGCCTTCGAAGGTTACTGGAAGGACGTCGGCACCGTCGATTCCCTCTGGGAAGCTCATATGGACCTTCTTGACGGAAGCGACCTCAACCTTTATGACAACGACTGGAAAATTTACAGCCGCAGCCCCGTAATGCCGCCCCATATGGTCGAAGCCGGCGCCGAAATCAAAGGCTCCATGGTCACCGAAGGCTGCACCGTCGGCGGAAAAGTCGAACGCTCCGTCCTCTTCGCCGGAGTTACCATTGAAGCCGGCGCGGAAGTCAAAGAAAGCATCGTAATGCCCGGCGCAGTTATCAAAGCCGGCGCAAAGGTTTATAAAACCATCATCGGCGAAAAAGCCGTAATCGGCGAAAATGCAAAAGTCGGCTGCGCCGAAGCAAAAGTAACCCTTGTCGGACCGGAAGCGGTTGTTGCGGATGAAGAAACCGTTGAACCCGGCGCAATTTTCGGAAAGGAGGCAGTAAAATGAGAGACGTACTCGGCATAATCGTATGCAATATGCATGATGACCTTGTTCCCCAGCTTACTGAAAACAGAACCCTCGGTTCAATTCCTTTCGGCGGAAGATACCGCATGATCGACTTTGCTCTTTCCAACATGACCAACTCCGGAATTTATGACGTCGGTCTTGTTCCCAGCAAAAACTACCAGAGCCTTATGAACCACGTCGGTAACGGACAGGAATGGGATATGTCCCGCAAAAACGGCGGACTTTCGATCCTTCCTCCCTATGCGGGTGAAAGAGGCGTTTACCGCGGCAGAATGGAAGCTCTCTATGGCGTCCGTGAATACATAAAAGCAAGCACCGCAAAGAACGTTGTTCTTTCCGACAGCGACGTTGTCGCAAACATCGACCTTCGCCCTGTTATCAGACAGCACGAAGAAAGCGGCGCGGACATCACCCTTATCTATAAATGCACCGAGGTTTTCCGGGAGAAAAAACAGTGTGCGGCACTTTTCTTTGATGAATGCGGAAAGCTTCTTGACCTTTATCTCAACCCGGAACTTGAAGGCACACAGAATATCTATCTCGATATCGCAATAATCAGGAAACCTCTTCTTGATGAGCTTATTGCCGAATGTGCCGCAAAAGATGAGCACAGCTTTGTTCATTCCGTGCTCATGGCGAAAAAAGACGTGCTCAACATCCGCGGATATCAGTTCGACGGTTACTGCAACAAGCTTACCGGACTTCGCAACTATCTGGATTCCAGCCTTGCACTCCTTAATCCGGAAGTCCGCAAATCCCTTTTCCCTGCAGAAAGACCGATTTATACCCGCGTTCGCGACAAGGTTTCCGCAAAATACGGCGAAAACGCAAAGGTTTCCGAAGCACTTGTTACCGACGGATGCCATGTTGACGGCGAAGTTGAAAAATCCGTTCTTTTCCGCGGCGCAACAATTGCCGAAGGCGCAAAGATAAAAGGCTGCGTGCTCATGCACAATACCTTCGTCGGCGGAGGCTGCGAACTTGAATGGGTCATCACCGACAAAAACGTAGTAATTCCCGCCGGAACCCATCTCGCCGGTTCCGAAAAATATCCGCTCTATATCCCGAAGGATACGGTGCTGTAAGTTGAACGAAGAGGAGCAGAAAAGGAAAAATCCAAGGTTAAGCGGTTTTGATTATTCAAAAGGCGGATTTTTTGTTACAGTATGCACAGATGGAAGAAAAGACGTTTTGTCTGAAATTTGTAGGGGCGACCCTTGCGGTCGCCCGATAATAAAACTATCCGAACTCGGCAAAATTGCGGAAAAAGTTTTGCTGAATCTGGGAAACAAATACGATGTTATTCTGGACGAATATGTAATAATGCCTGACCATATACATTTTCTGATTTTTATAAAAAATGGAAGGGCGACCGCAAGGGTCGCCCCTACACTTGGAAATATAGTTGGAGCATATAAATCCCTTGTTGTGAATGAATGGAGAAAAAACTGTAACGAACGCGGGGAGATTTATGGCAGTATATGGCAGAGAAATTATTATGAACATATTATACGCGACAGAAAAGATTATGATGAGATAAAAAAATACATCTACGATAACCCCACAAAACGCCTTTTCGAAAAGGTTTGAGGAGGAAATTTTATGAACGTACTTTTTGCGGCAAGCGAAGCAAGACCTTTTATTGCGTCCGGCGGACTTGCGGATGTAATCGGCGCTCTCCCGAAAGCTCTTCTGGGAGCGGGCTGCAACTGCAGAGTTATCCTTCCGCTTTATTCTGATATTCCGGGAAAATTCCGTGAGGAAATGCACCGGGTTGCGGAAATAAACGTAAAACTCGGCTGGCGTGACCTTTATTGCGGTCTTTATGAAACCGTCTGTAACGGCGTGACCTTCTATTTCATCGATAACGAATATTATTTCAAGCGCAGCGGAATTTACGGACATTTTGATGACGGCGAACGCTTTGCATATTTTTCAAAAGCCGTTCTCGAATGCGCAAGAGTGATGGATTTTGAACCGGATATCATCCATTGCCACGATTGGCAGACCGGCATGATCCCGACCTTCCTTCATCTTTTCTATCACGATGACCCGAAGCTTGGCAAAGTAAAAACAATTTTCACCATCCATAACATCCAGTATCAGGGTAACTACGATATGTATTTTGCCGGTGATGTTCTCGGTCTTTCCGAAAGCAATCGCCACATGGTCGAATATGACGGACGCTGCAACTATATGAAAGCGGGCATTGACCAATGCGACGCAATTTCCACCGTAAGCCCCACCTATGCCCAGGAGATCCTTGACCCCTGGTTTGCATGGGGACTTGACCGCCTTCTCCGGGAAAGAACATATAAACTTGCGGGTATCCTCAACGGAATCGACGTCGAAAGTTACGATCCTTCCACCGATAAGGATATTCCCGCAACCTTCTCCATCTATGATCTTTCCGGAAAGGCAAAATGCAAGGAGGAACTCCAGAAGGAGCTCGGACTTGAAGTTGACCCCAGCAAGATGCTCATAGGCATGGTTGGAAGACTTGTTTCCCACAAAGGTCTTGACCTTGTGCGGGCGGTTTGCGACAGAGTTATGGAAGGCAACGTCCAGATTGCGATCCTCGGTTCCGGCGAATCCGCCTTCGAAGGATTCTTCCGCTATATGCAGGATAAATATCCGGGCAAAATCAGCTTTGTCTGCGGATTTATCCCCTCCCTTGCAAGAAGAATTTATGCGGGTTCCGATGCATTCCTCATGCCCAGCAAGAGCGAACCCTGCGGCCTTGCCCAGATGATAGCTCTCCGCTACGGCACCATTCCGATAGTCCGCGAAACCGGCGGTCTTAAGGATTCCATCAAGGACCTCGGCGGAATCAAAGGCAACGGATTCACTTTCCAGACCTATAACGCGGACGACATGTATGACGCAATCTGCCGTGCTCAGGCGCTTTATTTCAAAGGCGACCGCTGGAAGGAAGCGGTGCTCAACGCACTTTCCTGCGATTTCAGCTGGAACCGCAGTGCTCAGACCTATATGCACCTTTACGAAACCGTGCTCAAATAAAAAACCAAAAACAAAAAGCACCCGCAAGGGTGCTTTTTTAATGCACAATGCATAGTGCAAAGTGCAGAATGATTAAAAAACCGTAGGGGCGGATAATATCCGCCCGAAAAAAGGATTCCCGGAGGACATAGCCTTCCCCTTGAGGGGAAGGT
>JAFQBT010000109.1 GCA_017399625.1 Oscillospiraceae bacterium | reverse complement strand
AAGAAAAAATAAAAAAGGCATAAAAAATCCCGTGCTCAAATGAGCACGGGATTTTTTATTTGATAAGTTACATATCTTCAGGACGTTTTTTGTATTTTCTTGCGGCGGAAAATCCTCTTCCGCGGACTTCGGAAACATGGCTGATAATAATAAAGCATTTGGGGTCAATGTTGTGTGCGATGCGTTCGACTTTTGCGATTTCCCGGTTGGAAACAATGGACATAACAACCTCGGTTTCATAATGTTTATATCCGGTTTCTGCGTGGAGAAGAGTTACGCCGCGGTCAATTTTTGTAAGAATTGCATCGGCGATTTCCTGAGCTCTTCTTGTGACGATTTTGATTTCGGTCTTGGATTTACCCATAACAAGAGTTTTATCGAGAACGTAGGTATAAATAAAAGTGAAAACAATTCCGTAAAGGATGCAGTCCATGGATTTGAACATTGCAAGAAGAACAACGACGATGAAATCCATTGCATAAAGGCTTGTTGAAACCGGAATGCGGAAGAATTTGTTGAGGACCAGAGGAGGGATATCCATTCCGCCGGTGGATGCTCCTGAGCGGATTACAAGTCCGAGCGCAAAACCGATTCCGACGCCGCCGAGAGCGGTGTTGAGGAAAATATCATCGGTAAGAACAAGGTCACCGAAAATCCGGTTGCAGATTTCGAGGAAAACAGGATAGCAGAAAGAGCTCAGAATAGTTGTCATTGCAAAAGCTTTTCCAAGGATGAAAAATCCGACGCAGAGCATAATTACGTTGAAAACAAGAACGAACGCGGAAATAGGAATCCCGAAAAAGTTTTCGATAATAAGAGCAATACCGGTTGTTCCTCCAAGGGCGATTCCGGATGGAAGAACAAAAAGCTTGATGGAAAGGGCATAGAGCACGTTTCCGAAAACTATCCAGAAAAAGGGAGCGGCTTTTTGCAGGAAGTTTTGTTTCTGAACCATTTTTAACATCCTTTCAAAATAACTGACTATAAAAAAACGTTTGCCAAGAATTTTCCCTGACAAACGTGGATCGAGGCTTTCGCCTAATACGCATATTATTATAATTGCAGAAAAGGGGAGTTGTCAAGAGATTTCAACAATAAAAAATTGTTTTATAGAATTAAGTGCAAATTTAAAAAATCCCCCTATTGTATTTAATTTGTGCATAGAGCATCAATGCAAGACCAATAAGTACCCCGCCGACAATTATAAAAGCACCGGTTTCAATGCTGATAAATGCCTGGACAAAACTTGAAATGACAAAAGAAAGTCCAATAATCAGGGTACCTGAACCCATGGCAATACAATATTTATTCTGGTTTTCTTTTGTAACCTTGCGTCTGTTATACCAATGAATCGACGAAATGTTTCCTTTTAAATTAAAAACTCCTAAAACAGTTATTATGATTCCCAGTCCGAATAATCCTAACTGGTCTTTGAATTTTTCAATATTCGATATTATGAAATAAATCAGAACAAATGAAATGATAACAATTAAAATTGTAATTATATTTTGTTGATTTTTTATAGTTTTGTTTTTTGAAATATTTGATTCTTCGTTTTCTTTATCGGGAATCAATTCTTTTATATTTACATCGAAATATTCAGATAAAATGCGCAGAGATTCTTCACCAGGAAGACCAAGTCCGTTTTCCCATTTTGCAACGGCGGAACGGCTTATATGAATTTCTTCGGCAAGTTTTGTTTGCGATATTCCTTTTCGGTTACGCAGTTCTTTTAATTTTTCGGAAAATTCCATAAATTCACCTCCATTTTATGAATAAATAATAACATAAAAAATGTTAGGAGAATATATTTTTTGCTGTTACTTTTGAAAAGGGAAGTGTTACTTTGATAAAACAAAAAACAGCCACCAAAAGGTGACTGTTTTTTCTGGTTGCGGGGGAAGGATTTGAACCAACGACCTCCGGGTTATGAGCCCGACGAGCTACCGAGCTGCTCTACCCCGCGATATATGCAATTTTTGAGTGCTTGACTATTATATCACGCCAAAACAAAAATTGCAAGCCTTTTTTAAAAATATTTTTAAATATTTTTTTCCATCCAGTAGCAGGGGCGTCCTTCACTGTAAACGGTGGGTTTTCCGCTTTTTACAAAACCACATTTTTCATAGAAACCGACTGCGCTTCCTTTTGCAAGAAGAAGAGCTTTTTTGCCGCCTTTGAGTTTTGCGGCGGTTTCAAGTGCGCCGATAACTCCCATTCCGATGTGGTTGCCGCGATAAGGTTTGAGAACAGCAATTCTTCCGAAAACAAAGGTATCTTCTTCGCCTTTGGGATCGGGGAAGTATCTTCCGGTGGCGATTGCTTTTTCGCCGTCATAAAGGGTTACGTAATCGCAGATATTGTCAATATCGTCGAATTCGTTTTCAAATTTCTGTTCAGCAACAAAAACAGCAAGGCGAACGGAATATGCGTCTTTCTGGTTATCCTTGATTTTAACGGTGATCTGCGGCATTTCAAAAACTCCTTTATTCTGGATTCTGCTATTATAATATAACTTTTTCCAAGAATTTGCAAGCATATAATTATGATTCTTGACAAGTTCGGTTAAATATAATATTCTTTCATATAGAAAAGGAGGGATTCCATTGGATAAAAAAGAACTTGCAGCAAAGGCTGTTGAACTTCTTAAAAAGGAATATCCGGATGCGCTTTGCTCACTTGAATATGTAAAACCGCATGAGCTGCTTTTTGCAACAAGGCTTGCGGCGCAGTGCACCGACGCAAGAGTCAATATGGTAACGCCGGTGCTTTATTCAAAATATCCCACTCTTGAAGCCCTTGCGGAAGCGGATGAGCAGGATATAAGTGATATAATCCGTTCCTGCGGATTTTATAAGACCAAGGCGCATGATATTTCCCTTGCTTCAAAAATGCTCGTGAATGAATACGGCGGAATCGTTCCGGATACAGTCGAGGAACTTATAAAACTTCCCGGAATCGGAAGAAAAACAGCTAATCTTGTTGTGGGAGATATTTACGGAAAACCCGCTGTTGTCTGTGATACCCACTGCATCAGAATAACGAATCTTCTCGGTTTCACCACAACGAAGGATCCGGCAAAATGTGAAATCGAGCTTCGGGAAATTCTTGACCCGAAGGAATCCAACAATTTTTGTCACAGAATGGTCCTTCACGGAAGAGCAGTCTGCGTTGCAAGAAGGCCACAGTGCGATAAATGCGTGCTCAGAGAAATCTGCGAGCATGCTCAAAAAATGGATGGATGATTTTAAAAATACATATTGAAAATCAGCGTTCCGGGCATTATAATATAAATATATAATTTTAATAAAGGGGTAAATTAAAAATGGCATATCAGGTTACCAAAGATTCCATCATCGGCGACGTTCTTGATTACGATAAAGACACCGGCGTTTTCTTCCTTGAAATGGGAATGCATTGCCTCGGTTGTCCGATGTCCCGCGGCGAAAGCATTGAAGAAGCCTGCGAGGTTCATAACGTAAAATGCGAAGACATCGTCGCAAAGATCAACAAATATTTTGAAGAAAAAGAAAACTGATAAAAAAACCGGCAGCCATGAAATTCACGGCTGCCTTCAGTTTATTATGAAGCGAGGATTTTGTTTTGGAAAAGCTGGATTTAAGACTTTCGGCGGCTGCTGATTTTGTAAAAGAGGGAACGGTTGCGGCGGATGTCGGCACTGACCACGGATATTTAATCTGTCACCTTGTTGAACAGGGAATTTGTAAACGCGGATTCGCAACGGATATAAACATAAAACCGCTTGAAAGCGCAAGAAGTCTTATCAGAGAAATGGAACTTGATGAGGAAATCGAAACCGTTCTTACAGACGGATTAAAAGGTCTTCCGGAAGATGAAATCGATGAGATTCTCATCTGTGGAATGGGCGGCGAAACAATTATCAACATTCTTTCCGACACAGAATGGGTGAGAAGTGAAAAAGTCCATCTTGTTCTTCAGCCCATGTCAAGGGCGGATATGCTTCGCAGATGGCTTTGCGAAAACGGCTGGAGCATTGATGCGGAAAAGGCTGTGGAGGTTGAAAAGCACCTTTATACAGTTATGAGCGCAGAATACATCGGAGGAAGCGAAATTCCGGATGATTTGTATTGCCTTACGGGTGAACTCCTTGGACAGAACGATGAATTTGCGCTGAAATATCTCCGCTGGCAGGCGAATATCCAGCGTGGAATCGCTTCCGGACTTCTTCGTTCAGAAAAAGAAAAGGAGCACGCGCTTATCCATATTCAGCTTGCGGATATGATTGATGAACAGGCAGACGAAACGGAGAATGATTTATGAGCAAAGTTATAGATTTTTATAAATTCATAGACAGTATTGCGCCTTTTGGAACCCAGGAAAGCTGGGATAACTCCGGTTTCCTTGTTGGAAACGGCGAAAAGGAAGCAAAAAAAGTTCTGCTTGCGCTTGACGTAACCGAACCGGTGCTCAGCGAAGCGGCAGAAATAGGCGCTGAACTTATTATAAGTCACCATCCGGTGATTTTTGGTGCGCTCAAGGAATTTCATCCGAAGAATATCGCTTTTCTTGCGGCGGAAAAAGGGATTGCGATTATCAGCGCCCATACATGCCTTGATATTGCCGACGGCGGAGTTAACGATTGTCTTGCGGCGGCACTTGGTCTTGAAAACGTTGTGAAAGTCGATGACGGTGAAGGCCTTATTAGAATGGGCGAACTTCCGGAAGAACTTTCCTGCTCCGATTTTGTAAAATACGTTGCAGATAAAATAAACGTCGGAGGAATAAAATATACTCCCACCGATAAAATGATTAAAAAAGTTGCAGTCTGCGGCGGAAGCGGCGGCGACCTTTATCCTTTTGCGATTTCCGCGGGAGCGGACGCTTTTGTTACTGCAAACATCAAGCATAATATCTTCATTGATATAAGAAGAGATAATTTCTGCGTTCTTGATGCGGGACATTTCTGCACCGAGAACACCGTTATAGAACCTCTTGCGGAAAAGCTCCGTAAAGCATTTCCGGATTCGGAAATCATCGTTTCAGAAGTTTCTGAAGACCCTGCCTGCTACTGGGCAAAATAATTTTTATAAAAAAACGAGGTGAGCACGGATGGCGCTTGACGGAATAACGCTGAGCATGCTCAAAAAAGAAATATCCGAAAAACTCATCGGAGCAAGAGTCGATAAGATTCACCAGCCTTCAAAAGAGGAGCTTGTTATGTCCTTCCGCTGGAACGGAGGAAACGGAAAACTTTTGATTTCTGCATCTGCAAACGGTCCGAGGATTCATTTTACCGAAAGTTCGGTGGATAATCCGAAAAATCCGCCGATGTTCTGCATGCTCATGCGAAAACATCTTGCAGGAGCAAAACTTGTTGAAATCGAACAGTTCGGGCTTGAAAGAATGCTCCATCTTTCTTTTGCTACTTATAATGAATTCGGCGACCCGGTTATTATGAAACTTGCGGTGGAAATCATGGGCAGACACAGCAATATCATGCTTATCGGTCCGGACGGAAAAATCATCGATGCCATAAAGCGTGTCACTGCTGATATGTCCTCCGTCCGACAGGTAATGCCCGGAATGAGCTATGTTTTTCCGCCGGCTCAAAACAAAATGAACACCCTTGAACCGGATTATATGCTTCTTGCGAAGCGCCTTAAAACCGGAAGGGATATTCCGCTTTCGAAAGCGCTTATGGAAAATCTCGACGGCGTTTCGCCAATCGTCTGCCGGGAAATTTCCGATTTTGTGACCGGAGAAATGGATACAAGAGCTCACGATCTTACTGACGATAATTTTGAATTGCTTGCTGAAACCATAGAAAGAATAATTGGAGAAGTAAAATCCGGCGCAGCCGCGCCTTTTATGGTAATTGAAGAAAACGGACATCCGCTTGATTTTACTTTTATGAAGGTTTCGCAATATGGCGAAACCATGGAAATCCGCCGTTTTGAAAATTTCAGCGCAATGCTGGATAAATTCTATTCCGAACGTTCCGGCGCGGACCGAATGAAACAGCGTTCCAACGATCTTTTTAAATTTGTCACCAATCTTGCGGACAGAATTTCAAGGAAGCTGGACGTTCAGCGTCAGGAACTTGCCCGTTCCACTGAAAGGGATATCCTCCGGGTCAAAGGCGAACTTATCCATGCGAACATGTGGATGCTCGAAAAGGGAATGACCTCCGTTGTTCTTGAAAATTTTTATGATGACTGCAAGCCGGTTGAGGTAAAACTTGACCCACGCCTTACTCCGAACCAGAATGCACAGCATTATTTCAGCGAATACCGCAAGGCGGATACCGCAGAAAAAATGCTTAAAAAATTCATCGAAAAAGGCGAAGCGGAACTTTTCTATATCGAATCCGTTTTTGACCTTCTTTCAAGAGCGAGAACTGATGACGAGGTTGTTGCGATTCGTGAAGAACTTGTTGCCCAGGGGTATCTTAAAAATCACCGCAAGAACAACCAGAAACCGGTTAAACTTGCGCCGAAGGAATATATTTCCACCGACGGATTCCGTATTCTTTGCGGAAGGAATAATATCCAGAACGATAAACTTACCTTCAAGGATTCCCGGAAGAACGATATCTGGCTCCACACCCAGAAAATCCACGGTTCCCACACCGTTATTGTGACCGAGGGAAGGGAAGTTCCGGATTCAACTCTTGAACAGGCGGCCGTTGTTGCGGCATATAATTCTAAAGCAAGGGAATCCTCCCTTGTTCCGGTGGACTATACCGAAATCCGCAACGTCAAAAAGCCTTCCGGTTCCGCACCCGGTAAAGCGATTTATGAACATTACAGAACCGCCTACGTGCGTCCGGCGCAGTTTGAAAAACTTTTCGGGGATAAATAAAATGGCGGATTCTAAGGACTGGTTTGATATACGGAAAATCGACGAAAATACTTTTGTAATCAGCGAACCGCATCATTGGGAAGAAACGAACTGCTATCTTCTCATCGGATCGGAAAAAGCAATGCTTATTGATACAGGCCTCGGGGTCTGCAATATCTCTGAAGAGGTAAAAAAGCTTACAGATAAACCGATTTTTGCTGTTCCAACTCATGTTCATTGGGATCATATCGGCGGACTTTCTTATTTTCCGGAATTTTATGTTCATGAAAAAGAAGAAGATTGGATAAGCGGAAATTTTCCGCTTCCTGTTGAATTTGTAAGAAATCAGCTTGTAAAGGAAAATACCCTGCCATCTGATTTTAATGTGGATTCATATAATATTTTCCGGGGAAAACCGGAATCCTTGCTTGATGGAAACAGTTTTTTCAACCTTGGCGGCAGGATAATAAAGGTTATCGAAACTCCGGGACATTCTCCGGGGCATATTTGTTTTTTTGAAGAGAATACGGGTTATCTTTTCAGCGGAGACCTTGTTTATAAAGGCACTCTTTTTGCAAATTATCCTTCGACCAATCCGGAGGATTTTCTGCAGTCCGTTGAAAAGATAGCAGAACTGCCGATAAAACGGCTTCTTCCCGCGCATCACAGTCTTGATTTAAGAACGGATATAGTTTCAGAAATTCGTGATGAACTGAAAAAACTCAAAGAAAAAGGCTTGCTTCACCATGGAAGCGGCTTATTTGATTATGGTGAATGGCAAATGCTGCTGTAAAAAAATACCTGCCCGAAGGCAGGTATTTTTTTATCATTTTTTAAAAATCAGCTCGTCATATCCGGTTTCCGGATCATCTTCAACTTCAATGAATACCTCCGGAAGTTCGGCGATTATCAGTTCACAGGTTGTGTTTATTAAACAGCCTTCGCAGAGGTGACCGCCGATGGCAGACATGTCTTCTTTGGAAAGTGCAATATGAATATGACAGCGGTTTGCGCTGACCGTTCCGTTAAGACTTACAATTTCGCAGTCCTCGGTAATTTCGCGTATCGTAACGCCGGAAGCATCGCGTATTCTTCCTTTTGAAATACATCCGACGCCGGATGCAACAAAACCTGCGCCGATGTTTTTCTCTCTGCAAAGCTGAGCAATGGATTTCATCAGGTCTTCGCCACGATGAAGTCTTACGCAGTGATATTTTGTGTTTCCGCAAACAGAAATAATTTCGGATTTCATATTTCTCCGCCTTTCTTTTCTCCGGAAGCTGGATAATAATTATTGAGACGAACATCAGAATACAGCCTGCCGCTTCGCGGATTGTAGGAATCTGATGAAGAATAATTGCTCCCGCAAGAACCGCAAATACGGATTCAAGGCTCATCAGAAGGGAAGCGACGCTTGGTTTTGTCCATTTCTGCGCAACGGTCTGGAGAGTATAGCCGACTCCGCCGGAAAGAGCACCTGCATAAAGAATCGGAAGCCATGCGCTGAGAATCGCGGAAAAATCCGGCTTTTCAAAAATCAGCATCACAACAACGGAAATTGCTCCGCAAACAAGGAACTGGAGACAGGAAAGCTTTACGCAATCGACCTTCGGCGCAAAATGTCCGATTGCAAGAATATGGACTGCGTAGGCCACCGCGCTGAGCAGAACGATAAGATCGCCGTTACTCATGGAAAGGCTTTCGTTCATACAAAGAAGATAAAGACCTGCAACCGCAAGGGCACAGCATATCCATATCATTTTCGGAAGTTTCTGCTTCAGCAAAAGACCGATGAACGGAACAATAAGAATATAGAGAACGGAAATAAAACCCGCTTTTCCGACGGTTGTCTGGGAAATACCGATCTGCTGAATAGTCGATGCAAAAAAGATTATGATTCCGCAGATTATTCCGCCTTTGATAAGTTCTTTTTGTTCGGATTTTTCCGGTTTCTGATATGTTCCGTTTTTCTTTTTGAGATTATCGAAAACAATATTTGCGATTATCAGAACGATTCCGCCGATTATGCAGCGGATTCCATTGAACGTTATGGGTTCAACATATTCCATTCCGACGCTTTGGGCAACAAAGGCACAGCCCCAGATTAACGCGGTAAGAGTAAGCAGAATATTGCCGAGCATTGATTTATTTTTCATAAATACCTCTTTTAAAAATTAATATACTAATTTTACAATATTTGCAGGCAAAATAAAAGAGAGAAAAATCAATTATCATTGAATTATTGTGAGAATTGTTATATAATCGAACTATCAAATTATGGAGGAAATGCTGTGGAATATATTTTCGGGGCTTTAATCGGATATTTTATCGGCTGCATCAATTTTGCCTATATTGTTGCAAAACTGAAAGGCACAAATATAAAAAAAGTCGGAACAAATAACGCCGGCGCATCGAACGTCTTTATTTCCGTAGGAAAAATATATGGCGTTATTGCCGCAATCGGCGATATTTTCAAGGCATTTTTTGCGTCGCTTATTGTTTTTTATATATTCGGTGAAAACTATAATGCTGCGGTTTTTGCCGGAACAATGGCAGTAATCGGCCATATTTATCCATTCTGGATGAAATTCAACGGGGGAAAGGGACTTGCTTCGCTGATGGGGCTTATTCTGTTCCTCGGTTTCGATGCATTTGCTGCAATGGGAATTATACTTATCGCGGTAACTCTTGTTACGGATTACATAGGTCTTGGAACGCTTACGGTTGCAACACTTCTTCCTGTTTATATTCTGCTTCTGGAAAAACATCCGGATAACATTATTCCGATTTTTCTCATACTTGCCGTTATTATTTGGTATAAACACCGGGAAAACATCGTCCGTATTAAAAACGGAACTGAAATCGGTTTTCTCCGCAAAAACAAACATAAAAAATAAGAGCCGTTTCCGGCTCTTTTTTATTTGAATATTTTTGCGGTGCAGCGAAGGCGTCCTTTTTTTGTTTCAAGTTTTATTCCGCAGTAAATAAATTTGCCGTGACCCCGGACAGTAACAATGTCGCCTTCTTTGGGAGTATAGGATGCGTTGAGCACGGGGGTTCCTCCGACGAGCACCTTTTCGTGCTCACAGAGTCCTTTGCTTTCGCTTCGGGAAAGCTTATATATGGATGCGATAACTGAATCAAGCCTTTCGGAAGCAACCACAAATTCGCTTTCAACCGGCTTCGGAACAGCATCCTCGGGTATATGCTCAATTTTTGAGCACCGGACATTGGTATGCTTTACTTCAACAAGATTTTCACAGAGATAGTCCGAAATATTCTCAAGGCAGGGTGCGTAGGCAATGTTGTTTTTTACTATCAGATCGCCGAGAGTGCTCCTCCGGATTCCGAGGGACATTATTGAACCGAGAAAATCACGGTGAGAAAGTTCTCCGGAAAATTTCATTGAGCACGGTTCGATTTTTATGAAATCAACCGGAGCAGTTAATTCGTATCCGCAAAGTTCTTCGCTTCCGAAAACGCAGATTGCTTTTTCCGCGGATTCATAGCCGCCTTCAAAATGATAGGGAACGCCTTTTACCGAAAAACGCAGAAGAGTCTGCTCCGCGGGAGAAAGAAATTCGGTGCAAGTATAGATGTTTTTTGAATATGACCGTTCCGCAAGTTCGGCAAAACGTTTTTTCAGCATATTTTCTTCATCAGCCATACAAACACCGTCCTTTCTGTGATATAATGAATTTTAGCATAAAGAACGGTTTCAGTCAATTCGGAGGAAATT
Source organism: Oscillospiraceae bacterium (assembly GCA_017399625.1). Classification (GTDB taxonomy): domain Bacteria; phylum Bacillota; class Clostridia; order Oscillospirales; family Ruminococcaceae; genus UMGS1668. The sequence goes on along the minus strand of JAFQBT010000109.1, from coordinate 2,102 downwards.
ATGGAAGTCAGGTTTTACGAAAATATTAACGATGATTTGCTGAAATTTGCAGTAATAATCGCAAAATATGAGGATAAATGGGTTTTCTGCAAGCATAGAGAAAGGGATACTTTTGAGATTCCCGGCGGACACAGGGAACCGGGTGAGAATATTGAAGAAACCGCAAGGCGGGAACTTTATGAGGAAACAGGCGCACTTAAATTCAGCATTGAACCGGTCTGTGTTTATTCAGTTACAGGGAAAAACAGAGTCAGCACAACCGGGGAAGAAACTTTCGGGATGCTGTTTTTTGCAGAAATCGAATCCTTTTCCGATGAACTGCAAAATGAAATGGAATGTATAAAACTTTTTGAGATGCTTCCGGAAAAATTGACCTATCCGGAAATCCAGCCATTCCTGATCAATGAATTTCTGAGGAGAAAAAATGGAATATAAACTTATCAGAGCAAAACGGAAAACCATAGAACTTTCAATAGATGAGGATTTTACTCCGCTTGTAAAAGCACCGCTCAAAATGAGCACGGCGGATATTGAAAAATTTGTTGCAAAACATGAAAAATGGATTGAAAAACAAATAAAAAGAAAGCTTGAGCACGCTGAAAAATTCAGCCTTTCCGATGAAGAGGAAGCGGTGCTCAAATCAAAAGCCCTGCCTTTTCTTACGGAAAGAACAGAGCACTTTGCAAAAATAATGGGTCTTGAACCAACGGGAATTAAAATAACTTCCGCAAAAAAGCGCTTTGGAAGCTGCAGCGGAAAAAACTCCATCTGCTATTCCTGGCGTCTTATGCAATATCCGCCGGAAGCAATCGATTATGTTGTGGTGCATGAACTTGCACATATAGTACACAAAAACCACGGAAAAGAATTTTATGATATGATTGAAAAATATCTTCCGGATTACAAAAACCGCGAAAAACTTCTTAAATGAGATAAAAATTCACAAAAAATTAATAAAAACAGCTATTGTTATTGACAATTTATATTTATATGGTATAGTAATAATGTTAATTTTGCATCTGTTGTTTGGCAAAAGCCTTCGGTCAGAAGGAGGTGGAACTGTCGCAGCAAAACCGTTTTGGAAAAGCTGCGATAGATACGTAAACGAATTGATTGGACCGGATTTTTTTTGCCATATGAAACACTGCTTTCGTAATGGAGCCTTCTAAAACCGGGCACAGCGGTAGATACTTATGCGCGGCAACGTTTAGAATAAAACACTCTTTTGCGGGGTCGGTTCCGAAAAGGAAAGCGGTGGGTCGACAGGTTTTTAACACGTATTCCAAAATCTTTCATTGGAATGCGGCCATGCTGTAAAAAGCAGTATGAAAAATGGGTGAGGCTGCGGCCAATGACCCTGTTTTTACCTTGCGTGACTTGAATCCGCAAAAGGGGGATGCAGAATGGAAAATAATGCCATTATCAGATTAAAGGATATCGTTGTTGAATTTGACGGGGAAAGTGTTCTTCGCCGCATCAATCTTGATATCCGCAACCACGAATTCGTCACACTTCTGGGACCTTCCGGCTGTGGTAAAACAACCACCCTGCGTATTATCGGAGGCTTTGTAAATCCCAAAAGCGGGGACGTTTTTTTTGATGGAAAAAGAATAAACGACCTTCCGCCGTATAAAAGGGAAGTTAACACCGTTTTTCAGAAATACGCTCTTTTTCCGAATCTTAATGTTTATGAAAACATTGCTTTCGGTCTTCGTCTTAAAAAGGTTCCGGATGAAGAAATCAGGGAAAGAGTTTTTGAAATGCTCGATCTTGTTAACATGCGCGGATATGAACGCCGCGACGTTAACCTTCTTTCCGGCGGTCAGCAGCAGCGTGTTGCTATCGCAAGAGCTCTTATCAATAAACCCCAGGTCCTTCTTCTTGATGAACCTTTGGGCGCGCTTGATCTTAAGCTCCGTAAGGAAATGCAGATCGAACTTAAGAAAATCCAGCGCGAAACAAAAATCACTTTCATTTATGTCACTCATGACCAGGAAGAAGCTCTTACAATGAGCGATACCGTTATTGTTATGCGCGACGGTGAAATCCAGCAGATCGGTACTCCCATCGATATTTATAATGAGCCGATCAACGCTTTTGTT
>JAFQBT010000108.1 GCA_017399625.1 Oscillospiraceae bacterium | reverse complement strand
TTGCAATAGGCGAATGTTACTGGTTTACCAGTAGCAGGGCAAGCGATGCAATGGTAATATTCAGTGCCCCTTCGAGGGGTCAGCAAGTACTGACCCTTCTAGGGTCTGAGCAAACCACTAGTTTACTAGTGGTTATGATTTTATTCCCACTCGCTCCCTGTAAAATAATCTTAAACAGATTTGCTTATGGGATTTGGCTCGGATTATTTACATTACTTTCATTATTCAGACAGCATGGGCTATCTGATTTTTTGTTGCCATAATGTTGCCAAAGGTTATCAAAACGGCAACTGAGTTCGCGCTAAAAATTGTTCATCGTCGCTCACAGAGGTAATATCCATAAACGGATTTTTGTGATAGAACACTTTGTGATTCTCAGGATCTAACATAGCTTGCGTATATACAGGCAATGCCCCTACCGCAGGATCAACTCTTTCATATTTTCGATATCCAATGAGAGTATCGTCACCGCAAGGGTCTATTGCAACATATTTACCCAAGAAAGTATGCTCGTTGGCTGGGTCATTGATGTAGATCGTGTCAATCGTGCTATTTCTGCCCACAATTTCTCCTTCATCGTATTCAGCCAGCAGAAGAACTTGAATTTCTTCTGGCATCGACGTAACCGGCGCAGTTCCGTCAATATATACTACAGAGTAACTATTATCAGGATCATCCTTAATTTTCTGTTGATATACTTTCAAGGTATGATAGCGTCCATCGATATACGTTCTTTTGACAACCTCAGTTTTGAGAACATCAATAAATTGTTCAAATGCAGTTTCTACAAAAGAATATACCGTGGCGAGATATGTTCCAATATCTTGGGCGCCATGCTGTGCGTTCCTTCGATAGAACGGATTGAGAACAGTCTTATTCTCCGCACCAAACAATGCCATGGAAACCTTGAGATAAACATCACAGGTATGTTTTGTTCGATTACAAAAGGCATCAATATATATGAATTCCGGACTTGTGGCAATCACATTATACCATGCTTGCATATCCGGAAAATCATGTGAGTATGTTGCTTGATTTAAAATGCCATGCATCACTCCAAAGTCAATTTTTTCTAACTTTTTCGCCTTGGATGCTAAGCATGCCGCATTAACTACTTGGGACATGCAATCAAAAGCATTTCTGGAATATTGAAAGAAATCTTTTGTATGTTTGTCAAGTAAGAAAGATATATCCGCTTCTTCACCAGCAATAGACACCTTGTGTTCAGGAAGGTCACTGCTTCGAATAACCAGCTTCCGTGTTTTCCCATCCTCGCTTTTCTGCTCATTGAGTTGCATGGATAAGGAATTCATCCAAGCTGAATGCTCCGTTTCTATCTGTTTAATTAGTGCAACAATGGTCTTTTTACAATAATCCGCCGTATGAATTGTTTTAGCGGTGTTAACAACAAACTGCCATGCGTTATACACATTATTGTCATATAGTAATTTCTCAAGAGTCGGTTCTGACATGATTATCCCCTTCTCAAAGCATTAATGCCCGGAAGCCCTTCAAGGGATTCCGGGCAGTTATAAGCCAGTTGCTATTATTCTCTTAAAAATGTTGCCATTTTGTTGCCACAAGTGGCTTCAAAAGTTCGAAAACCCTTGATATTACAGGCTTTTTTCGACCTCTGAAATTATTCCCATTCAATGGTTCCGGTGGGCTTCGGCGTAAGATCATAAAGAACTCTGTTAACGCCTTCAACTTCGGTGATAATGCGGTTTGTAACTTTGTGGAGAACTTCGTAAGGAATTTCTTCGATGGTTGCGGACATTGCATCTTTGGTGTTGACCGCACGGATAATTGCGGGCCAGCCTTCATAACGGCTGTCGTCTTTTACGCCGACGCTTTTGATGTCGGGAATGATGACGAAATACTGCCAGACTTTTTCGGCAAGACCGTTGTTTGCAAATTCTTCACGGAGAATTGCGTCTGCTTCGCGGAGAGCCGCAAGACGGTCACGGGTGATTGCTCCAAGGCATCTTACGCCAAGACCGGGACCCGGGAACGGCTGACGATAGACCATACCGTGAGGAAGTCCCAGAGCCTCTCCAACAACGCGGACTTCATCCTTGAAGAGAAGTTTAATGGGTTCAACAAGTTCAAACTGAAGGTCCTCGGGAAGGCCGCCGACATTGTGGTGGCTCTTGACTGCTTTTTTGCCTTCTGCAGCTTTGATGCTTTCGAGGATATCGGGATAGATGGTTCCCTGCGCAAGAAATTCAACACCCTCAAGCTTGCGTGCTTCGTCGGCGAAAACTTCGATAAATTCCTTGCCGATGATTTTTCTCTTTCTTTCGGGTTCGGAAACGCCTGCAAGAAGATCAAGGAAGCGGTCGGTTGCGTCAACATAAATAAGGTTTGCGTCAAGCTGGTTTCTGAAAACTTCGATTACGTTTTCGGATTCGTTTTTGCGCATAAGACCGTGGTTTACGTGAACGCAGACGAGCTGTTTGCCGATGGCTTTGATAAGAAGCGCGGCAACAACGGAAGAATCAACGCCGCCGGAAAGAGCAAGGAGAACTTTTTTGTCGCCGACCTGGCTGCGGATTTCGGCAACCTGTTCGTCAATAAAGGCTTTTGCAAGTTCCGGGGTGGTGATGCGTTCCATATTTTCGGGGCGAATATTGCTGGGCATGGAAATACCTCCTGTTTAAAGTGAAATTTAAGTTTGCCTTAACAGATTTATTATACTCGTATGCGACGGCTTTCGCAATATTTTACCTAAAAAAAACGTTGATTTTCTTGATTCATATTGACTTTTTCCTGCATAATATGGTTTAATCTATTTAAAGAATGTTTTAAATAGCTTCCGAAGGAGGCGGTTTTTTGTGGCGATAAACGAAGTTCTTTCCGCCCTTGCGGATGAAACAAGGCGCACAGTTCTTCAAAAGCTCCGGGAAGGAAAAATAAATTCCGGCGACCTTGCAAAATCCGTCGGGCTTTCGCCCCAGGCTCTTTCCTACCACCTTGCAAAGCTCCGGAAATCCGGGCTTATTTATGAAACGAAGGAAAAAAATTTTATATATTACGAACTGAACCTCACCGTCCTCGATGAGGCTCTGGTCTGGATAAGCACCCTGAAAGGAGATAAAAACGATGAAAAATAAAAAGGCTCTTTATGTTGCGCTGATGTTTCTTCCGCTTCTGATAACCCTTATCGCGCTTCCGTTTTTGCCGGAACAGATTCCCGCACATTATAATTTTGCAGGAGAAATCGACCGCTGGGGCAGCAAATACGAAACTCTTATTTTCCCTTTGACAACAATCGGAATGGGCTGTTTCATGCTCTGGATGGCTAAAATTGCCGCAAAGCAGGAGGAAGGCGGCAAAAACAACGAAAAAATCGTTTTTTATACCGGAATGGGGCTTTCGCTTTTCTTCACCGCGGAGCACTGTTTTTTCCTCCATAAAGATTTTACCGCCGCCGCGGGAATGGGTTATTCAAATCCGGCGGACATCAACCAGCTCATCTGCATCCTGCTCGGAATCAGCCTTGTTATTATGGGCAATTTCATGCCGAAGCTCAGGAACAACGGCATCATCGGTCTTCGCACTCCCTGGAGCATGAAAAACGATACTGTATGGAAAAAGTCCCAGCTTTTCGGCGGAGTTTCCTTCATAATCGGCGGAGTTCTTATAGTAATCTGCGGAATTTTCATAGATGGCTACACCGCGATGTGCGTTGCTCTCGGAATTATAATCATTTGCGCCGTTGCCGGAACGGTTTACAGCTATTACGCGGCGAAAAAATATTGATAGCAAAAAGGGCGGATATCATCCGCCTTTTTTATTGTTGAAAAGTCCCCCTTACTTAAATGTGATGTCTGCCAAGCAGACGGGAGAATTCTTTACAGATTTCCGGCTGATTTAAGTTGGATAGGATTACAATCCCTCAGTCACACCTGCGGTGTGACAGCTCCCTTTACACAAGGGAGCCTGCCTATCAACAGTTCGAATCCCGTTTTAGACATATAAAAAAAATCCCGGACAGCAAAAGCTGTCCGGGATTTTTTGGTGCGCTGCAAGGGACTCGAACCCCTGGCCTACTGATTCGTAGTCAGTCACTCTATCCAACTGAGCTAGCAACGCAGGCTGCGATTTTCACCGTGTTTGATATAATAACATATAAAAACGTTTATGTCAAGTGATTTTTGCCAAATTCTTTAAATATTTTGGCGATAAAAAAACCGCTGCGGAAAGCAGCGGTTTTTTATGTATCATTAAAATTTAATGATTATTCTTCAACAGGAGCTTCTTCTGCTTCTTCCTCTTTTGCGGGAGCTTCGATGAGAGCTTTCATGGAGAAGGAAACGCGGTGTTTGTCAAAATCGATATCGGTGATTTTGACATCAACTTCCTGACCGACGGAAAGAACGTCTTCGGGTTTTGCAACGCGTTCGTGAGAGATCTGGGAAATGTGGATAAGACCGTCGATGCCGGGGATAAGGTTAGCAAATGCGCCGAAAGCAGTCATGCTGACAATTTTTGCTTTTGCTGCGGTGCCGACAGGATAATCTCTCTTGAGGATTTCCCAGGGGTTGTCCTCTTCTTTTTTGTAACCAAGGCTGATTTTCTTTGCTTCTTTGTCAACGTCTTTTACGAAAACTTCGAGAACATCGCCGACTTTTACAACATCAGCAGGTTTTGCAACGCGGAGCCAGGAAAGTTCGGAAACGTGAACCATACCGTCAACGCCGCCGAGATCAACGAATGCGCCGTAGGAAGTGAGGGATTTGACTTTGCCCTGGAATACCTGGCCAGCTTCGATGTTCTCCCAGAAAGCAGCCTGTCTTGCTTTTCTTTCTTCGTTGAGAACGGATCTGATGGAGCCGATTGCACGTTTGCGCTGTGCGTTAACTTCAAGAACGCGGAATTTTACGTTCTGTTTGAGAAGACCTTCAAGAGCTTCGTTTCTGGAGGCAGTTGCCTGGGAAGCAGGGATGAATACGCGAACACCATCAGTTACAACGATAACGCCGCCTTTGACGACTTCGACAACAGTTCCTTCCAAAATTTTGTCAGTTCCGGCTGCTTCTTCAACAACCTGGAAGTTTTTCTCTGCATCGACTTTCTTTTTGGAAAGGGTCATGGTGCCGTCGGCATCATTTACGTGCAGAACTTTGAGGGTGATCTCGTCGCCTACTTTGACAAGGTCTGCGGGTTTTACGCTGGGATCTTCGGAAAGTTCTTCGGAAGAAACGAATCCGGTGTGTTTGCTGCCAACGCTGACAACGATTTCGGTGTCTTTGACTACCATAACGGTTGCCTGGACTTTTTCACCGTTTCTTACATATTTAGATTCTTCCTTTTCAAAGGACTGTTCCAGCATTTCCTCAAAGCTGATTTCTTTGTTTTCACTCATGGTTTGTAGTACCTCCTTAATTATGCCGTATGGGGTTGATGCACCGGCAGTGACGCCTATTACTTCGCAATTTTTCCAATCATTCGGCTTTAGTTCTGATGGATACTCAATCAAAACAGTCGGACAGTTGGCCGCACAGGTCTCCCATAACCTTGCGGTGTTGGAACTTTTCCGCCCACCGACTACAATCATCCCATTGCACCGGCGCGAAAGAGCGTCCGCCTCGCTTTGTTTAGTACAGGCATCATTACATATTGTATCAAAAATTAATAAATTTGTATATACCTTTTTTGCAAATTTTTCGCAATTTTCCCAGTCCGCCCGCAAAAAAGTGGTTTGCGATACAATTGTGATACATTTTGCACAAAGATTTTCTTCATTTTTGGAAAGTTCTTCCAATTCAGCTAAATTACGCACCACACGGACATCACCTTTGG
>JAFQBT010000107.1 GCA_017399625.1 Oscillospiraceae bacterium | reverse complement strand
TATAACTTTTATAAAAATCTCTTGTTTTTTCAGTTTTGCGACCGCCAAACCATTTCAGAAAATACAAGAATTTTTATGCCAAGGCTTTTTATCGACCCCTGGCAGAACCAGGGGTTTTGTTAAGCCTAAAGGCAACAAAAACAAAAAACTCCCGGAAAAATTCCGGGAGTTTTTTTCGTTCAGACATTATCGAAAGTTTCGATTACCTCGCCGTTATGAAGGCGGATAACCCTGTCCGCCATAGCGGCAATTTCCATATCGTGGGTAACAAGGAGAATCGTCTGATGGAACTGCGCCGCAAGAGCCTTTAGATGGCGGAGAACCTGGTCACCGGTTTTCGGGTCAAGGTTTCCGGTGGGTTCGTCCGCAAGAAGGATTGCCGGTTTTGAAGCCAGCGCCCTTGCGATTGCAACCCTTTGCTGTTCTCCGCCGGAAAGCTGGTCCGGATAGCGGTCGAGCTTATCGGAAATTTCCAGCGCCTCCACAAGTTCGTTAAGGAACTCCGGTTCAATATCCCTTCCGTCAAGATGGAGCGGCATCATGATGTTTTCTTTTACCGTGTGCTCCTCGAGCAGATTGTATGCCTGGAAAACGAATCCGATCCTCTGCCGGCGAAGGCGGCAAAGTTCGTTGTTGGGAAGGTCAAAGATGCTTTTATCCTCGATAAAAAGTTTTCCGCCGGTGGGACGGTCAAGTCCGCCTAAAATCTGGAGAAGGGTCGATTTTCCGGAGCCGCTTCTTCCGATTATGGCATAGAAAACCCCTTCCTCGATATTGATATCAAGAGGCTTCAGCGCATGAACTTCGTTTTCGCTTCCTTTGTTATAGGTTTTATAAAGACCTTCGGTTCTCAGAATATCCATTCAAAAAAGCCTCACTTTCTTGTTTTTATATTTTCGATGGGGAGATATTTTTCGATATTTTTCATGGGCATCACATAAAGAACGGTGATGACCGCCGCAAGGAAAATGCATGCTCCGATATGGAAAAGCCAGGGATATCCCCAAAGGAGATTTCCGAGCACCGCATCGGAAAGAAGAGCAAAAAGCGCGATGAATCCCCAGAGCAGAACGTTCGCCGCAAGAACCGCCGTGCCGGAAACCGCAAGCCCCATATAAAGCTGGCGCTTTATAAACTGGCTGTTGCTTACGCCAAGGGACTGGAGGATTCCGATTTTGTTTCTCTCCTGCTCGATATCGGAGGAAATTGTGTTCGCAAAAATCATCAGCGCAATAAGCACCGCCGTCAGCCCCAGAAGGCAGGTGAGCAGGATATTGTTCACCGCGTCGTTGAGCAGCTTCCGGCTGCTTTCGTGATAAAATTCAATATCCATATAGTTCGCGCGGCTGAAGATGAGAAGGGCGGTATCCGCATCTTCACGGGAGATATCCTCTTTCGCGTTGATATAAAAATCGGTGGTGCCGTAACCGCTTGCCATGTTCATGATTTCAAGAGCCCGGAGTTCATCGTTGTTCCTGGTTCGGTATGCGTTCGGAAGAATTTTTATCATTGCCTTTTCGGAACAGACTATCTGATATCCCTCTCCGTTTATGCCAAGGGGCCAGATTCCCTCCTCCGGGAAATAATGGATTATAGCGCCGATTTTAAGATTCGCTTCGTTATATTGATAATTATAAATCATTCCGCCTTCGGCAACGGAGCGGGTTTCCGCACAGACAATAATTTCGCCGCCGATATCCACTGCGGAATCTTTTTTATAGATTTTCCGGTATTCCGGATAATAGCTTGTTCTGATTCCAAGCTCCGGAAGATTTTCCCAGCCGGAAAGCCCTTCGGAACCGTCCTTCGGTTTTGTTTCCTTATAAAGCGGAACAAGAAGCAGGACTTCCTCGCCGGAATCGAATTTTTCCGCATCAAGTTTTCCGGCGGTAACGGTATTCTGCAGTTCTGCAAAAAGCCCGCTTCCGGAATTGAGGGAATAAAGCGAAACGGGATATCCGGTAACACCATAGCGGGGAAGAACGGAAAGAGCGTTTTCCGGGAACGCGGTTTTGAGCAGGATGCTTTCCGGAGCATCCCTCAGCGGAATTATGGCTTCGCCGCAATGGCGGAAAACGGAAACGGAATCGCAGATTCCGAGCGCTTCAATCTCCGCCATATATTCATCAAGCTGGCGGCTTGACATTGCAAAGGGGCTTTGGAGAAGATATTCCGGCTTGCCGTCCCTCTGAACGTTCTCCCGATAGGGAGTCATAAAGCGGAAACCGATGAAGATGCAAAGGGTCATAATAAGCGCCATAAAAACGCAAAGGGCGGCATTGCCGAAAGTTTTGCTCCGGTTTGCGGAAAGCCCCCTTATGGTAACGTTGAGGAAGCTCTGGCGGATTTCCTTTTTCGGCGGAGCAAGGGGCTTTTTATGAGCGGTTCTTCCGGTGAGAGGAACGCCCACGGCCATGATTACCGGAACGATCATTCCGAGTATCAGCGCAAGGGTTCCCGCCGCAAGAGAAAGCGCAAAGACTGCCGGGTCAACTGAGAAAACAATTTCCCTGCCCTGGATTTTTTCAAGAACGGAGGTTGAAACAAGCGCACCGCCAAGTCCGAAGATTATTCCTATCGGCAGAGCGGAAATCCAGAAGATGAAAAATTCCCAGAAATACATTTTTGCAATCTGTCCGTTTTCCGCGCCGATGGATTTCATAAGAATCACCCTGCGCATTCTTTTGCGAACCTGGGTAAAGAAAATCTGGAAAACGGAGCAGACCGTTGTTACAAAAAGAATCAGCATTACGAGGACAAGAACTTTTCCGCTTCCTTCGGCGGAGGAGGGATATGCAAAGCGGTTGCTCCGCAGCTTATCATAATCCCCGGGTTCATCGCTTCCGGAAGAGAAAAGATGGTCAGTACTCGTTATTTTCATTCCGGCAACGGAAAAATCGTTTTCGATAAAATCTTCGAAAGGAATTTTATAGCTTTCGCCCTCATATTCAAAAACAACGTTTCCGCCGTAAAGCTCCGGAAGGGTCACCATAAAATAATCGTCCTCGAGATAGGGAACGGAAATCCGCTTTCCGCTGTTTTCAAGGCTGAAGCTTTCCGCGGGAATATAATATTGTTCAGCATTCGGTCTTAAAAGAGTTTCCTTTGCAAATTCCTCCGGGTTTTTGATATTTCCCGGAACAAAAACCGCAGACATCGGAACGCTTTTATCTTCCGCCTCATCAAGAAGGCAGAATCCAAGGAGGAATCTTGAATCAAAAGTTTTGCCGTTCTGCTCGTCCCAATAAAAAACAACGCTGTTGTTGACGTTGAAAAGCGGACCGGATTCATCAAGATAGCCGTTCACTTTTTCATAAAGCGCTTCCTTATCTTCCGAAGCGAGCAGCGCCATGCTTTCATATTCCACGAAGCCGAAATCGGAATATTTTTCGATAACCGCCTTTTGTGCATTTACAAAATCATCATAGCTTTCCGGAAGGACGAATCCGCAGGGAAGATTGTTTTTTCCGCTGTCCCAACGGTCGGAATAGGTTTCCATAACGCCGCAGACGGTATATTTTTTCGGGATTATAACCGTAAGGTCGGTGGTGTTCGCCATTTCGATATATGGGTCAAAATCGGAATAAAGGCTTTTTTCCTGCGAAACCCTTATGTTCATATCTTTATATCCCATAAGGTCGTTGATATATGAAGCCCAGGTTCCCTTTTCCTCTTCGGTCATAAAGGGAGTTATATCAAGCCCGTAATTTCCGAAGGCATCAAAATAATACGTGATGACCTTAAGGAACTCTTCCTCGGTCATTTCCTCAAGGGGAATATATCTCCCCTCCGGGTTTTCATCATCCCTGAAAGCCCAAACATAATCTTTTCCCTCGCCAAGGGTATATTCCGCAAAGAACCTTAAATCCAGCGGCGCATCCCAGCGGGTATATTCAATTCCGGTATAAAGTTCCCATGTTCCGGTTCTGAAAATTTCGAGGTTCCTTTCGATTCTTGCTTTTTTTGCAAGTTCGACATATTCATCCCTTTTTGCGCTCTGTCCGGCGATTTTTTCCTCATCAAAAGGAAGATAAAGGGTTGAAGCAACGGTGAAGGTATCGCCCACTTCAAGACCGAGAGCGGTGAGCCTTGCGTATTCAAGAACGATTTCGTTGCCGTTTTCCGGCCAGCGTCCTTCCCGGAGTTCAAAACTTCCAAGCTTTGCAAGGTCCTCGCTCATGGTGCTGAAATAATATTCGTTGTCGCCGGCAAAATAATCCGCGCCTTTTACTTTTATCATCGGAAGAACGGCAGATTCTTCGCCGAGGGCGGAAAATTCCTCCGCCTCCGCTCCGGTAAAACCGGTTCCCATGATCTGCCAGCTTCCATAGGTGGAAATCCTCTGGTGGGAATCCGTTTCGTTAAGGGAAACGATAAGCGTTGTTGAAAGAACAAGAAAAACAAAAGCAAGAGCAACAACGCTCCAGAGGAGAAGGGTATCTTTTTTCTTTCCCAAAAGTCCGCGGAAAGCAATCTTAAGCATATATCATACCTCTTTTCCGTAAGAGAATTTTTTAATCCACCGGGCGGATTCCAAGATAATATTCCGCAATCATATAATCCGCAAGCTTTTTGTAATCCCATTTAAGTTCCGGGAAAACGTTCGCAATTCCGATAAGTTCACTGAGGGTTTCAATATATCCGCTTTCGCCTGCGTATTTGCTGCTTGGGGCAAAAATTTTCATATAGGCAATGTTCGACGAAGCCTTTGCCGCAAGGTCGATATCCCAGTAATCCGTTCCGGAAATTCTGTTTCCGTAATTATCCGTGGCGGAATATCCGCATTTTATCTCATAGCTCACCATTCCGAGTCCGGCTTTTCCCCTCCGGGAAAGAACCTCAACATCAAGGTCGAAATCCTTCCAGAAGGTTTTATTGAGCCGCTGTTTTGCCGCGCTGCAGCGCAGAATCTGCTGAGCGATGGTAAAATCCCCGCCACCGTTGAGGAAGCCGGAAAAATCCGGTTCCTCAAGGGTTGCAAAGGCGCTGTAATATGTATAAAGAAATTCAAGGATCTCGCGCTCCTCGTTATTCTTTGCCTTTTCCGCCGGGGCTTTTTTTGGATGAACGTTCGAAAGATTCGTTATCTTCCTGAGCGGGTCCGGATAGTTTTTCAGGAAGGCGGAAACTTTTTCGTTTCCGGCAATTTCGCTTTCCAAATCGGAGGCGGTTTCTCTCATTTCCTCGCCGATTTCAAAAAGTCCCTCCGTGATTGCGTAATCCATGTGGCTGTCAAATTCATCAAGAAGGAATTTTCCGCTTTCGTTCACTATAACTATCCTGCTTCTTGTTGCAACAAGTTCCGTTCCGGAATGGCAGACGTCATAGGTAAAGCGGTTTCCCTCGATGGAAATAAGCTTTATCCAATGGAAAATCCCGTAATGGGTGTTTGAAGTTACAAAGTTCGGGTTTTCACCCCGGAGTTTATAAACTTTTCCGTCAAGATTAAGATAAAGCGGAATGCCTTCCTTTGTTCCCGTTGCCTCGAGTTTTTTGATGGCTTTTTCGGTAAAAATCTCCCGGACCACGGAATCGTAATCCTCAACAAGGATATAGGCTTTGTTTTCACTGAAAATTACCGAATTGTTCCGGGTTCTGAAAAGGCTGTAATCGTTCCGCTGATAAACCGAATCCGCCTTCCGGAGGAGCTCCTTTATCTCGTTTTCGGAAGGTTCACCGTAAACCGCGCTGCAGGCAATAAGTCCCCCAAGCACCGCCGCAATAACAAGAACCGCTCCGAAAGCAAAAGCTCCGCTCTTCCGCTTTTCCGTATTGAGGATGTTCGCAAAGCGCTTTTTCAGAGTTTTTGCTCCGCCGTAAAAATGGGTCGAAAAAACGGTGCAGTTTGTGTTTTCCCTGTGGACGCAGGCAAGGATCGTTTTGCTGTATCTGACCCGCACTTCCATGTCCTTTTCCCCGATTACGGAGGAATCGCAGGAAAGTTCAAGGTCCGTTCCGGCGGCGTCGCGCATCATCCATACCATCGGGTTGAACCAATGGAGCGCATTTACAAAAAGCAGAAGCGCCTTATAAAGGGTATCTTTCCGTTTATAATGGGTAAGTTCGTGCCGAAGGATGAGCAAAAGTTCCTCCTGCTCAAAATCTTCCGCCGGAAGAATCACCTTCGGTTTTATGAAGCCCATCACCATGGGGCTTGTGATATTTTCGGAAACAAGGGCATCAAAATCGTTTTTTATCCCAAGTTCGTTTTTGATTTTCAGCACCGCTTTTTTTGCTTTGCCGCCGGCGGGAAAAGCGTTTTTGAGCTGCATGTTCCGGAAATATAAATATCCGCCGATATACCATATTACAAAAATTCCGCTTCCTGCCGCCCAGATAATTCCGAAAACGTCAAGAACGGTTCTCCGCGTTTCCTTTGTGACCATCGGGTCCGGCGTTGTTACAACCGAAACCTGTCCGGAAGGGGTTACAACAACCGAATGTTCTCCCGGAACCGGTTCTCCGGGAACAAGTTCCGCATTATAATAGATGACCTTATCCGGAACGGAAAATTCCATTTTTTCCGCCGCAAAATCAAAATCCGGGCTCAGCGGAACAACAAGCCTTGCGGCAATGAAAAGCCAGACCCAGTATTTCCATTTTGCGCTGAATTTTTTATCGATCATCGGTGAAAGAAGCATTACAATCGCCGCCAATGCACCCATGGAAACGGAAACTTCGAGAAAATCAAGAAAAATTTCTTTCAAAATTTATTTCTCCTTTCCGGTTTTTTCAATGAACTCCCGGAGCTCCTCAAGGTCCTCGTTTTTAATGCTTCCGCCGTCATAAAGTGCGGAAACAAATGCGGAAAGGGAATTTCCGTAAACCTTTTCGAGGAAGGAGCGGCTTTCCCTGTTTTTATAATCTTTTTCCGCAACAAGCGGGCAATAAATGCTTATTCCGGTGGATTTATCAACGGAAAGATAGCCTTTTTCGGTAAGCCTTCCGAGAACCGTTATAAGGGTTGAAAGTCCCCAGGTGCGCTTTTCTTTTATTTTTTCAAGAATGTTTCCGGCGGTAACCGGTTCCTTTGCGTCCCATATCGCCTGCATTACCTCAAATTCGCCGTCGCCGAGCCTTGTGCTTTTTGCCATTGAAAATTCCTCCAATACTACACAGCTGTGTATCTCTCTGTCTGCATTATACACAGCTGTGTAGCGGATGTCAATATCTTCCGGAAAAATATTCCGCTTTGGAATAGATATTGCTTTTCGCCATGTTGACATTGTAAACACGGCGTGCTATACTGTGTTTACAAAGTAAACAGCATCGGAGCGTGACGCCTTATGGATAATAAAAATATAAACCTTACCGAAAGCGAATGGTATGTTCTGGAATGCCTCTGGGAATCTTCCCCCAGAAGCGGAAGAGAAGCGGTTGATTACCTCAAAAACCGCGTCGGCTGGAGCAGAAGCACAACCCTTACAATGCTCCGCAGAATGACCGAAAAAGAACTTATCCGCATTGACGAAAGCGGCGAAATGAATATGTATTATCCCCTTGTTGAAAGGGAAGCCGCCGCAAGAAAGGAAACCGAAAACTTCCTCGAGCGAATCTATAACGGAAGCCTTTCCATGATGGTGAGCGCATTCACCGAAAAAGAAAAACTTTCGAAGGAGGAAATCGAGGAACTCTATTCAATTTTGCAAAAAGCAGAGGAGGCGCAGAAATGACTCAGTGGATCTTAACATCGTCCGTGCTCATTGTGATAATCGTCGTGCTCAGATTTCTTCTGCGCGGCAAAATAAGCCTTAAGCTCCAGTATGCCTTATGGGGACTCGTGCTCATAAGGCTTCTTCTCCCCTTTTCGGTTTTCGAAAGCCCTGCATCCGTGCTCAACCTTATGCAGGAAAGGGAGGATACTTTTGAACCTCCGGTTTATTATGAACCTTATGCACCGGGAACAATCAATCCCGGGGTTCCCGATGATGATATCTATATCCTTGATGACTATGTTGAGCAGATTGCTCCGGAAACAAACATAACAATTGATAAGGAAGGCTTCGTCACCGAACCGGAAATCCATGTAATTGACTGGGGCAACGTGCTCAAAGGCGTCTGGCTCGCCGGAATTGCCGTTTTCGGCGCGGTTTTTGCGGTTTCGAACCTCCGTTTCCGCAAAAAACTGATGAACACCCGGGAATATGTTCCCGGAACAAAGGCATGGCTTCCGGTTTATGAAAGCATAGCGGTAAAAACTCCCTGCCTTTTCGGAGCGATAAAACCGGCGATTTACGTTACAAAAGAGGTGCTTGAGCACGAAAAAGTCCTTTCCCACGTTCTTGAGCACGAAACCACCCATTACCGCCACGGCGACCATATCTGGTCGGTGCTCAGATGCTTCTGCCTCGCGCTCCATTGGTACAATCCGCTGGTCTGGCTTGCGGCATTCCTTTCCATGCGCGATTCGGAACTTGCCTGTGATGAAGATACCATCAGAAGAATCGGCGAGGATGAGCGAATCGGCTACGGACGCACTCTTATAAACCTCACCTGTGAAAAACCTGCTGTGGGAATCCTTTCCGCCGCAACCACCATGACCGGAAGCAAAAGCAGCATTAAGGAGCGCATCATGCTCATCGCCAAAAAGCCGAAGATGCTTAAAATCACGGCGGTTCTTGTGGCGATTATTGCGGTTTTTGCTGTTGTATTTACTTTTACCTCCGCGGAAAAATACAATCCGAAAACAACCGATAAGCCGGTTACGGAAAGCTATTCATCTGAACTCAACGGAGTCCGGATGAGGGTTTATTCTCTTTCGGAAAGCGAAATCACCACCGAACTTTTCAACAGCACGAACAAAAATTTCCGCTTCGGAATCGGTTACGAAATCCATTTTGAGCAGGACGGAAAATGGTATGTGCTCCCTCTCCTTGATGAAAAAGAAAACCTTTTCGAAAGCCTCGGCTTCGGCGGAATAAAAAATCTTTATCCGGAAGATTACAGTTCCTGGACAAACGATTTCCGCCAATATTACGGAAAGCTTCCGGAGGGAAAATACCGGATTCTGCGCCAGGTTGAATCTGATGAGGAACAGAATGATCCGGAAGAAAAATTTATCCTTGCCGCGGAATTTACCGTTTCCGAACCCAAAGGCATTTTCGGAAGATTTTCCAAAGGCTATTCTGAATTTTTCCCGGGAGCGGTCGGAACAGATTTCCTGAACGGCGGAAAAGCTATATCCAATATGAAATTTTACGTGGAAAGCGTTGATTCTCCCGATTGGAACATTCCTTTTGTTCTTTCGGAGGAAGAAAACAAAACCATTGATGAAATTCTTGACGGATATAATTTTACCTATATTGTAAAAGGCAAAAAAGGCGAGGAAAAAGGCAGACTTTTATACAGTTTTTCAAACTCCAACCTGGACGCATTAAAAGGAACGGAGGTTTTTTATCTCGGTCTTGGCAAGGATATGGTTTCCCCGGGAATCTGCAAAATACAGATTCACGAAAACTCCGTAACCTTAACTCTTGATATAGCCTCCTGCAAAAATCCGGCAGATTTCTCAGAAGAAACCTTCGATTTCGGACCGGATTACATCAGCTTTGTTTCAAAAGACAGAGAACTTACTGAAAAACTCATCGCTTTCTGCAACAAAAAAGCAAATGTAAGCGATTCTTCCGCCCTTGCAAAGACCGTATATGTTCCGGTAAAGAATATTTTCACCCATCACCTCAGCTCCTTCATCGGGATTCCGGAAGTGAAATATAAAGTTACGGATGATGCCTTCATAATCATCAATTCCAAAACCGGAAAGGAAAAGGAAAACTTTTCCGTTTCAGATTGGAAATGGCGTGAATTCCCCTATTCCGAAGAAGAATGGAGCGCGCTTTTCCTCGATTTCCTACCCTTCCCGGATATTTCGGAATACCAGAGCAGATATTATCTTCCCCTTGACGATATGAATTTTGTCGCCGCCATGGATGATGAACTCTGGCTTTGCGAGCTCAGCCCCAAAAAGCCTTCTTCCGATGACCTCTGGATATGGAGCATTTACAGAATTGTTTCCGCGGCGGAGGCCGAAAACAACAGGGCATATTGGGAAGCCGCTCCGGCGCTGAGTTCCCGCTCTCCCTGGTTTGAATTTGAATTCGACCTTGATTATTCAAAAATCACCGCAAAAATTTCTTCCGAAATCGGCGAAGGAAGTTTTTATGATATCGAAAGCACCGAAAATCTTTATTCCGTCGAAATCGAAAGCGGCGAAAATCTCCGCTGGGTTCCCCATAACGGCGCTTTCGGCTTTGTTCTTTCCGCAACCGTTGATTTTGAGGTTTATGACGGCGAAAAAATCATCCACCGCGGAAGCATTGAAATCCTCAATACCGGAAGCACGAATTTCGGCGCCATGTACGAAGCAACCCTTGTTTCAAAAACTCTTTCCCTTCGGGAAAGTTCGGAATTTGCCGGCGGACATATTTCGCTGAAAACCTCCGAACCCGGAATCGATTATGATTATTACAGTGGACGGACGGAATCCGCCCGGAACGAATTCGGATTTTTTTCCGGTTACGACGACATGGCGGAATTTACTTTTGCTGTTCCGGATCTTTCCGGAAAGGATTTTTCCGAATTCCCATTCGTGGAAGAAAATCCCGAATGGTGCATAAACGGAACCGATTGGGTTCAGCAGGACGGAAACTTCCCCCAGGCGCTTTTTGAAACCGCAGAAGCGGAGGAACTTGCAAAAGCCGTTGCCCTTCTCAACGGTCACTACGCCTGTTTCAGCAGCGGAAGCGAAAGCTTCAGAAAAATTTACGAAGCGAACACAAAGGAGCTCCTTTGGGAAGCGATTCTTCAGACTCCCGTCAGGGGAAGGTATCCTGACGAAGAAAACCATGCCCTTACCGCGATCCTTGAGGCAGGAAGCGAAGCCGCCGGATATGAAATCTATGCGGTGGAGGTTTATTCCGTAAAGGACGTCGAAAAAACTTTCCGTTGGCTTTTCGGCGAAAATGCTGATTTTGTTCCCCAAAGCATTCCCGCTTTCGGAATCAGATATTTTGAGGAAGTCGGGCTTTTTGTCCAGTTCTTCGACGGAATTATGACAATGCAGGACTATCCCCAGATTCTTTCGTATTCCGAAAAAAACGGAATTTATGAAGCGGAGGTAATAATGGCTTCCGCCCTTAACGAAGGTTTTGATGAAATCGGTTTCGGAATAAAACTCACCGACGGCTCAACAGAATTTTTACCCATAACCGCAGAAAACGTAAAAAAAGCCGCGGAGGTTGAAACCCATTATATCTATACCTTTGAAAAAGCCGACGACGGACATTTTGTTCTCCTCAGTTTCAGGAAAATCCCCGGAGTAAAAAGCGAAAATCCCTCCGAGGAACCTTCCGGAAGCAATACGGAAATCGAAATCGGCGGAAGGGTATTCTATTTCCCGAAAATCGAAGGCGCAGGGCTCAGCTATTCCGACAAAACATTGACTGCAAAATATACGCAGGATACGGATCTTTCAAATCTTTTCCCGCTTATCTATGCGGAGGAGATTGAATATCTTGAAATTTATGCCGAAAAATATTCGAAAGTTATGGTGCTTCCGGCTTTCCCGAACGTGAAAAACCTTTATATCGAACTCGGCGAAAAGGTTGGTCAGCTTGATATTTCCCCGCTCGAAAATCTCGGTCAGCTCACTGTTTTCGGAAATGCGGAGGAAATTTTCCTTCCGGAAAAGCTTGAATCCGTTTCCACCTATGGTGAAATCGATCTTTCCCTTTTTCTCCCCTGCAAAAGCATAAAGAATATCGAAATCCTCGGAAAAACCGATCTTTCGGCGCTTTCGGATTTTCCGAATCTCGAAACGGTGACCATCAGAACCGGCGAATGCGATCTTTCGCTCCTCAACAGCGCGGATTTTTCAAAGCTGGTTCTTTCGAACATCGGGGACGAGGAAATTTCCGCAATAGACGGATGCCCTGTTGATACCCTTCAGATAAGCGACGCAGATCTTTCCGAACTTGGAATAATCAGAAGGCTCCCGAACCTTGAGGTGATTTTCCTCACCGTTTCCGGCGGCGAAAATCCCTTCGTCACAACTTTTATGACGCCCTCCGAAGATGACCTTGATAAACTCGAAACTCCTGCGGACGTTTCCGTTCTTAAGGAATTTATCAGAAACGGCGGAACGGTTTATCTCATTCCCGACTGGAACCGCTGAACAGCAATCCATAAAAAAGAGGCGCTTCAAAACGAAGCGCCTCCTTTTTTATTTGTCTTTTTCTTCTCTTTGCGGTATAATTTATCCATCACGAAAGAGGTGAAAACATGGAATACAGATATATTACGGATGATATACGCGAAAACATTACTGAAACAGTTCACAAAATCCACCGCAATCCGGAACTGAGCCATAAGGAATTTTTGACAACCGCGCTTATAAAGGAAACTCTTGAAAATATGGACATCGAATTCCCGGAATCCCAGCCGAAAACCGGTGTTCTCGGTCTGCTCTGTGGAAAAAATCCCGGTCCCACCGTTGCAATAAGGGCGGATATCGATGCGCTCCCCATTGACGAGGTTCCGGAGCACGAAATCCGCTCCGGAAATCCCGGAATTATGCATGCCTGCGGTCACGATTTTCATACAACTTCCCTGCTCGGAGCGGCAAAAGCTCTTTGCGGAATGCGTGACAATTTTTCCGGAAACATTCTTTTTATTTTCCAGCCCGCAGAGGAAAAAGGAAGCGGCGCAAAAGAAGTTATTTCAACAGGAATTTTTGAAAAATTTCCGCCGGATGCGTTCCTTTCCCTTCACGTTAAACCGGATATTCCGGAGGGAAAAATCGGAATCCGCAAAGGACCCATCATGGCAGCCATGTGCACCTTCTGTATCCGTATCATCGGAAAAGGCGGCCACGGCGCAACGCCCCATCTTGCAACCGATCCGATAATCGCCGCTGTTCATGCCGTTGATGCGCTCCAGTGCATCCGTTCCCGCCGGACCGATCCTGCGGAACCTTTTACCCTTTCGATCTGCACCATCCATGGCGGCAGTGCCTGCAACATTATTCCGGATGACGTTTATTTTGAGGGAACCTTCCGCTGCGCCCAGAATTCCCTTAAGGACAGCGTGAAAAAGCAGATTATCGAAATCTGCGAATCCGTTGCAAAAGCCCATGGCTGCGCCGCAGAATGCAGTTTTATAAACGAAGCGCCTCCGCTGGTTAACGATGAAAAACTCGCCGGCATCGCTTATGAAGCCGCTTCCGGAATGTTCGGGGAGGAAAACGTTCTGGTCCAGAATTTCTGGATGGCATCGGAAGATTTCAGCTATTACCGGGAATTTGCGCCCATATTCATGTATCACGTGGGCGTCGGAAAGGAAGACGGTTCTTCCCCAAGCCTTCATAATCCCGGATTCTTTGCTCCGGACAAAACCGCTCCCCTTTGCGCGGAACTTCTTGCGGGAACCGCCCTTGCCGCTCTGGAAAAGCTCCGCTGATTTATAAAAAAACAACCCCGGAAGCCAAGGCTTCCGGGGTTGTTTTATTGTTGCCTTTAGGCTTAACAAAACCCCTGGTTCTGCCAGGGGTCGATAAAAAGCCTTGGCATAAAAATTCTTGTATTTTCTGAAATGGTTTGGCGGTCGCAAAACTGAAAAAACAAGAGATTTTTATAAAAGTTA
>JAFQBT010000106.1 GCA_017399625.1 Oscillospiraceae bacterium | reverse complement strand
TGACCGTCGGCTCTCTTCGGGCCAAGGCGTTTGGATTCGGAATCACGGCCGTTTTTAGTGGAGCCCATACCTTTTTTATGGGCGAAGAACTGCATACTGAGTCTAAGCATGTTATTATACCTCCGTAATTATAAGGTTGATAGTGCCCGGAAAATCCTCGGAAAGAAGTTTTAAATGAAGCCGAAGCGCCGAAACAAAATGATTTGCCGCGGGTCTTGGGTTTGGGGGAAGAACGCATTCGATGCAATCTTCATAAACGTTAACTTCGCAGTTAACCTTCACGATTTCTGTAATTCCGTTAATGGCCATTTGCACGGCCGAACTTACCGAAGCACAGACAATGTCTTTTCCGCTTTCGGCATAACCAGCGTGTCCGCTTACTGCAAAACGCTTTGGTTCGCCTTTCTTATAAAAGAATTCCGCGCGGATCATCTTTAATTAGCCTTCGATAGCTTTAACGAGGAGCTTGGTATAGGGCTGACGATGACCGAGAGCGCGTTTGCTGCCTTTTTTGGTGCGATAGGTGAAAACATTGATTTTCTTGCCTTTGCCGTTTTTAACGACTTCTGCGACAACTTTTGCACCTTCAACGTAGGGAGCGCCTACTTTGAGGGATTCGCCGCCGAGAACAAGAACCTTATCAAGAGTGATTTCTTCGCCTTCGTTGGCTTCGAGTTTTTCGACATAGAGAGTATCGTTAAGTTCTACACGATACTGTTTTCCGCCGGTTTCGATTACTGCGTACATGATATTCCTTCTTTTCAATAGACTCGCTGACCTGAGGCGGCGTTCCTTAAAAAAGGACGCACTTTTAGAGCCTTTTGCATGCGGCATCAAATATTATATCAGCATAATAACCGAATGTCAAGTACTAAATATGTAAAATTTGCCTTAATTATGCGATTTTTTAAAAGCCTTCCCCTGGGGGAAGGTGGATTTCGCCGAAGGCGGAAGACGGATGAGGGGAATCCGGGATTCCCGGAGGGTAAAAATAAAAAATCTGCCTTAAAAAAATATAAAACCCGGACCATAAAAGCCCGGGTTTTTGCTTTAATCTTCAATCAATATATCCCTTACCGGGAAGGAAATTCTTTCGCCGCCTGCGGTCACGGCGATTATCATATCGTCCTTCGATTCGGAATCAAAGTTCCATTCCTCGTTCACGAAAATGGATTCATATCGCTCGCTGACGATGTTTCCGTCCTTATCGATGAACCAGTATCCGTCCGGCATGGGGTTTCCGTTTTTATCGAAAGTCTGGCGGTGTCCGTCAACTCCGTTTCCGCCGCAGAAGGCAATTCCGAAATAGCTTCCGTCGTCAAAAACGCTGAAATTTGCGAAGTTGAAGGATTCGGAAAGAACTTCCTTTTCCGGATTCAGAATCTGGCAGAGCTGAAGCCCCGTGATCTGCGGATTTCCGCTGAAGAGCAGGATTCTGTCTTTGAATGGAATTTTTACCCGGCTGTAAATGGGCTTTGCAAATTCGCTTCCGTCCGGCGCGGTGACTCCGTAAAAAGGAGAATGGTAGGACCAATAGTATTTATATACGGAATAACCGAAAAACTCCTGCGGTTCCGGACCCCAGGGTTCTTCCGCCGTAACCTCTCCGTTATTTTCGTTGATATAGAAAGGATAGAGGATTCCATCCCGGATTCCGTAAACCCACCAGCGGGGATCCGGATGATTTCCAAGGGTGTTGTATTCCCAGAAGGGTTCTTCGTTCAGAAATTCGCCGTTTGCGGAAAGGAGCCAGAAGTTTCTGTTAGCTTCTTCGCCAGGATATATATATTCATCCTCCCAGATAAGGGTTTCTCTTCTGCCTTCGGTTTTTGTAAGAACGTACATGAATCCAAGGTTCTGCACGTCGTCATAAACGGAGGTATCTATGTCATCAAGGGAAAAAACGGTTTCTTCCTTCGGAAGACCGCCGAAATATCCGTCATAATTTTCGGAAATCCAGTTCATGGCGTTCACATTGCGGTAATGGCTGTTCGCAAAGCCATAGCTTTCGGTTCCGTCGGCATATCCGAAAACGGTGGGTTCAAGAATAAGAACGTGCTCATCGTCGATGATGTAGAAATAATCCACCGCGCCGTCCTGAACGGTGCTTTCATCAAGCCGGACGGAATTTTTCCAGGCGAGCAGGAAGTTGCTTCCGGTTGCGTCCGGAAGATTTTTCGGGTCGGGGAAATCCTCCGGATAGGAGGAATGATGATTTTCAACGGGCTTATGGGTTCCGTTGCGGAGATTTTCAATGGTCTGATTTATCCGGGCGAGATATTTTGAATGCAGCGCGGAATTATAGATTTCCGAGGCTTTCTGCAGTTCCGCGGAATATACCGGAGCGACCTCGACCTCGATTCCGTCATCAACGGAAACGATTTTCCAGTCATCGCCGAATTCTTTGAACTGGATGGTGGCGGTGCCGTATCTCTGTCCGGAATAGGCAACATAAACTTCCGCGGAAACGGTCATGTGCTTAAGGGTTTCGGAAATGATCACGCTGTTTCCATAGGTGATTCCGACGTTTCCGATGTTGCCGGTGGTTTTATATAATTTCCCGTCAAATTCCATAAAGCTCCCATAAAGGTTTGCGGGATTCGGGAGCATACCTTCGTGGATATACTGCTCCATATAGCCGAGCATTTCATCAACGGAGGAGAAGTTCTTTACTTCCTGAACGCTTCTTTCAAACGGGTCAAGATAATATCCGTTATGCATATCGGTTATGCCGTCATAAACCACTTTTTCAAATGTTACTGCGTCCGGAGCGGAGGTGATATCCTCGGGATATTCCTTGAAGAGGAAGGTTCCGTAGCGTTCTTCGCAAATTGCGCCGAAATTTTTATAGCTCCATT
Source organism: Oscillospiraceae bacterium (assembly GCA_017399625.1). Taxonomy (GTDB): domain Bacteria; phylum Bacillota; class Clostridia; order Oscillospirales; family Ruminococcaceae; genus UMGS1668. The sequence continues at coordinate 16,793 of JAFQBT010000106.1, read as the reverse complement.
GGTTAAGTGCGGCAATGTGATTTTCGATGAGCTCCGGTTCATAAAGCCAGAGCTTTATTCCGAAAGAGCCGTCGAAGCTGTCGTGGAACCATTCGTAGATATTTCTGTAACCGTAAAGTTCGGCGCTTACATAGGCGGGTCGGATTCCCGGTTCTCCTTCATCGTCGTTCGGATTCATCATAAACATCATCGGTTCAAAAACCATTGCATGGTTTTTATCGATTTCGAGAACATAAAGAACATCGGAAGAATATTCGTCCCCGTCATCCCGCCATGCAAGAGTTATGGAACTGTCATTAACTTCCGGAATGCTTTCGACCGGCGGAAAATCCTCCGGATAATCGGAAGGTTCGAGCGGGTTGCTCTCATAAGTTCCGTTTTTGATGGATTCAACGCATCCCCGGATAAGGCGGATATATTCATCGTCGAGTTCGGAATGGAGGATTTCCATGGCTCTTAATTCTGCCGGGGAAATTTCCGGAGCTTCGTCGGTTGTATAGCGCTTCGGGTCAAAATCTTCGATGAGATATTTTCCGTCCTCAAAAACGATTGTGACATAGCTTCCGAAGTCTTCGGAATTTCCGTCCTTTGCTTCGGAGGAATGTTCAATTTTATACCTGAAGAAATTTTCCCGTTTCTGCGAAAGGGTTATGCCGTTTATGACGGCATAATAATTCGTCACGTCGCTGTCGGACATGGAACTCAGGCGGTGGATTCTTTTGGCTTCCCGGAAGAAAACCGGTTCATAATCAACCGTATGCTTCATGCTGAAAAGCTGTTCAATTCCCGCTTTGCTGAAAATTCCGGAAACCGCTTCATCAAAATTTCCGATTTCATCATAATAATGTTCATTAACATAGTTTTCATAGCCGATGATTTCAAAAACGGAATCGTCGCCGGGCTGATAAACAGCGTTTGCTTTGAGCACCAGTTCGCGGATTTTTTCTTCGGAAGGTTCTTCCGCACCTTTGGAATTGCTTCCGGCGGTGCATGCAACCGTTCCGCCGAGCACCAGCGCAAGAATGAGCACGAAAATAAAAGCGGCGGTGCCTTTTCTGCGTTTTTCGGTGCTCAGAATGTTCAGAAGACGCTTTTCAAGAGTTTTTGCGCCGCCGTAAAAATGGGTTGAAAAAACTCCGCAGGCGATTTTTTCCTGATGAACGCAGGAAAGAATGGTTTCGCTGTATTGCTTGCGGATTTCGATTCCGGAACCATTCATAACCTGAGCATCGCAGGAAACCTCGAGGTCGGAACCCGCAAGTTTCCGCATAAGCCAGACCGCAGGATTGAACCAGTGGAGGGAGTTCGCGATGAGCAGAAGAGCCTTATAAAGGGTATCGTTTCTGCGGAAATGTGTGAGTTCGTGCCGGAGGATAAACCCAAGGGATTCCGCCGGATAATCCTCTGAAGGAAGAATCAGCTTCGGGCTGAAAATTCCCATAACCATGGGACTTTTTACGTTTTTGCATATAAGGATTTCGATATCCTTTTCGATTCCGAGGGAGGCCTTTACTCCAGAGAGAATATCATGGGTTTCCGGTTTTGCGGGCTTGCTGCAGCGAAGAGCCGTCTTCCGGAAAGCGAGATATGCTCCGGTGTTCCAAAGGAAGAAAATCCCTGCTCCGCAAAGCCATATTGCCGAAGCAAAATCAAGGAAAGTTGCGCTTTTTCTGCTTTCTGTTTTTTCTTCCGGAACGATGGTTTCCGAAGGTTCGGAGGGCTGAGCACCGGTTTGAGCACCGGTCTGAGCATCGGGAGGGACAATGAACTCCGGCTCCGTGCTCGGATTTTCCTGGGGAACATAAATAACTCTGTCCGGAACCTCAACTTCGATTTTCTTTTGAAAAATTTCCGTTTCCGGGTTGAACGGAATTATAAGCCGCAATGCGATAAGAAGCCAGATCCAGTATTTCCAGCCTGCGCTGAATTTTTTATCGATTATTTTTGAAAGGAGCGCAACAAGGATTATCACAACGGAAGTTGCGGCGGAAATTTCCAATGCGGTAAGAAAAATATCGTTCATGTTCAGTCCTCCTTTCCGGCGTTTTCAACAATGCGCCGCAGCTGGAAAATCTCTTCCGGGCTGATGTCGGAATCATCATAAAGGCAGGAAATAAAATTAAAAATCGAGTTCCCGTACATTTTTTCAAGGAAGGAGCGGCCCTCCTTCTTTTTGTAATCCATTTCTTCGATTTTTGCGGAATAGATGTTTGTTCTTGTGGATTTGTCGCATTCGAGATATCCTTTTTCGATGAGGCGGGCGAGCACCGTCATAAGAGTCGAAAGTCCCCAGGTGCGCTTTTGCTGAACTTTTTCAAGAATACTGCTTGCGGTAACCGGTTCGCCTGCATCCCAGATAGCCTGCATGACTTCAAGCTCGCCGTCGCCGAGTTTTGTGCTTTTTGCCATGTTATCACCTCCGTACTGTTGTATAATGTTATACCGCTGTATAACCACAATTTCATTATACACAGCGCCATAACCGCTGTCAACATTTTCCGGAAAATATTCCGCAAAAGAATAAAAACCCCGGAAAAACCGGGGTTCCTGTTCTTTATTCATCAAATGTCTGTTTGAATCCTTCGCCGATGACGTTGCTTCCGGGAGCGACCATTATAAAAGCCATAGGGTCAACTTCCAGAACAATGCGTTTGAATTTTGCAAACTGCCGGCTCGGCATGGCGCACATGATAACAAGTTTTTTTGCCCGCTGATAGCCGCCTTCGCCGTTGAGATAGGTGATTCCCCGGTCGGTTTCGTCCATGACTCTCTGCGCAACCTCGATGGGGTGCTCGGTCACGACATAAGCGATGCGGGTTTCGTTGAAGCCATAGAGAACGCTGTCCATGGCGCGCTCAGTAACATAAACGGAAACAAAGGCATAAAGCGCCGCATCAAGGGTTCCGTAATAAAAACCCGCGGCGGAAACGATCACGAAATCTATCGCAAAAAGGATTTTTCCCATGGGGATATGCTGGAAATGCCGGATGAGGACTCTTCCGAGGATATCCGTTCCGCCGGTGGTGGAACCCCGGAGGAAGATTATTCCCATTCCGATTCCGATGGTCGCGCCGCCGAAAATTGCCGCAACAAGCACGTTTTCGGTGTAAACAGGAAGGATGGATTCGAGGATATTGGTGATGACCGAAAGGATAAAGAGGGTACGGAAGGTGCGGAAGGTAAAGATTTTTCCGATGACGGAAAGCCCCAGCAGAACAAGCGGAATGTTCAGCAGGAAGGTAAGGGTACCCATCTGCATTCCGGTTATGGAATGGAGCATTGTTGCAATGCCGGTGACGCCGCCGGGAGCGATTTCGTTCGGAGTTGTGAAAACCGCAACGCCGACTGCGAAAATTACGGAGCCGATTATATCCGCGCCGATATCCTTTATCAATTCAAGAGTTTTTTCGTTTTTCAAATATTCTCCTCCTTTTTGGAATGTTCGAGTATCATTTCAAAAAGTTCGCGGATCCTTTCGTTTTTCTGTTCAAGATAAAGCCAGCCGAAAAGTGCCTCGACGCCGGTTGCCTTGCGGTATTCAATGGCGTTTGCTCCTTTCGGAATATGGGTTGCGCTGGCATTTCTTCCTCTGTGAAGGATACCGCTTTCCGTTTCGTCAACAATGGGTTCGAGAAAATCGAAAACGTCTGCCTGAAAACTTGCCCGGACCATTTCCACCGCCATGGTATGAAGTTTTTTGACCTGGAGGGAACCGTGCTCAAGAAGATGCTCCCTTACCATGATTTCATAAACCGCGTCGCCGATGAACGCAAGGGAAAGCCCGTTGAGGGCGTTTCCTTCGATTTTCTTTTCCGGAATTTCAAGCAAAACAAAAACGCCGCCTTTCGTGTTCTATGAAACTATTTTACCATTTTAATGCGGTTTTATCAACATGAATATTTATTCAGCAAAAAATGCGGATAATTCAGAAAAATCCGCAAATAATATTTCCGGAAAGGAAATCTTTCCGAAAAATGTTTTTTTGAACGGAGAAATAACCATGCCCGAAAATTATGCAAGAGAAAATACCAACAAAGCAAGCAATAAAAAAAGCGGCAGCAACTGCGGAAATTCCATGAACAAAACCACAAACGCAAGAACTCCCATGAGCAAGCAGAACGCCGCACAGAGAAAGACCGAAGACTGCGACAGATAAATCCTCCCATTAAAAATTCCGGAAGAATTTCTTCCGGAATTTTTTTCTGTTCCGGAGCATAAATTTTCCCTGTAAGAAAGGGGAGAAAAGTATGCAGAAAAACGAACCGAAAAAGCCCCATGCCATTTCCATCGAAGAACGGAAAATTCTTAAAGCCACCGGAATTTCCGACGTTGAAGGTTTTGACGAAACAAAAGTTTACGCAATGCTGGAGGATATGGCCTTCACCATAGGCGGAAAGAACCTTAAGGTGGTGAGCTTTTCCTCCGAAAGCGGCGATCTTGCGGTTGAAGGGGAGATAGATTCCGTTTCATATTCCCGGGCAATTTCCCGTAAAAGCGGGATTTTCGCAAGGATTTTCAGATGATTTACACAACGGATATAATCGGCGACCAGTGGATAATATTCCTCGGTTCGCTGCGGCTTGGAATGATCCTCGGCGGATGCTATGATTCCCTGCGCGTTCTGCGGGTTTTTGTCCGCTTCGGGAAAAAAGCGTATATCGCAGGCGATTTTCTTTATTGCGTATGGGCGGGGTTCCTTGTTTTTTCGTTCCTCCTTAACGAAAATTTCGGGATTCCGCGGTTTTATATATTCTTCGGCGCGGCTGTGGGTTTTTGCATCTGGTATTTCACCGCAGGAAAAATAACGGTTCCGGCGGCGAAATTTATCAAAAAGCTCCTTTCGGCAATTCTGCGTCCTTTTGTCAGAATATTCCGGAATATTCTCAAATTCGCCGGAAAGCGCATGATAAAAGCAAAAATTATTTCCGCAAAAGCCCTTAATAAACCCAAAAGCCTATTGAAAAACAAAGCGGGAATGGTATATAATGTATTGTGTCTAAATATATTAAAGGCTTTTTCGTTTTGCGGAGAAAAGGCCGGAAAGGAGCCCGAAGGAATTGAAAGCAGCGGAACAGAAAAAAACAAACAAGGGATTTTTCCTGAAGATTGCAGCTGTTGCATTCGCGGTGTATCTTCTTTTCTCACTGATATCCATGCAGGCGGACATCAACGAAAAGAAGAATGAGCTTGACGCGGTCCGTCAGCAATATACCGAATCGCTTATCAGGAATGAAGAGCTCCAGAAGACGCTTGACAGTTACGGAACGGATGAGTTCATCGAGGAACAGGCAAGAGAAAAACTCGGCTATGCCTATCCGGAGGAACATTTTTATATCGACGTTTCCGGAACGGACTGATTTGCAAAATTTTTGAGGGGGACAAATTCTAAAAAATGGCAGTTGAAATCGGAGCCATTGTCGAAGGCAAAGTTTCCGGAGTTACAAACTTCGGCGTTTTTGTCGAAATCGGCGATGTTACGGGAATGGTACATATTTCCGAAGTTGCAAGAAATTATGTAAAAGATCTTAAAGAATACGTCAGTGTCGGACAGGCGGTTATGGTAAAGGTTATTTCCGTAAGCCCGGAAGGCAAAATCAGCCTTTCGATGAAGCAGGCGGAAGAACCGGAACAGAGGGAAGAACGCCGCCGTCCTCAGAGAAGGGACAGAGAACCTGCAAAAGTTTCCCGCGGTGCGGATTCCTTTGAATTCCGCCCGAAACAGCAGGAAAGCCTTTCCTTCGAGGATATGCTCAGCAAATTCAAGCAGAGCAGCGACGAAAAATTAAGCGGAATGAAAAAATCCGACGGCAACAGAAGAACCGCTCAGAGCCGCCGCAAACCGCAATAAAATCAGAAAAAACGGCGGGAGTTTTCTCCCGCCTTGCGTTTATTGAGGATTTTTATACAAAAGGGGTAAAACTTTTATGCTTTTTTATAATGCGGGCATTTTTACGGCCTGCTCCGGATTTATAAAAAACGGATACGTGCTCATCAAGGGCGGACGCATTATTGACGTCGGTCCCATGGAGTTTTGCCCGAAGGATGCCGAAAGCTACGATATTTCCGGGATGACGGTTTATCCCGGATTCATCGATGCCCACTGCCATCTCGGTATGTGGGAGGACGGGCTCAGCTTTGAAGGCGACGACGGCAACGAGGATACCGATCCCGCAACTCCCCATCTCCGGGCTCTTGATGCGATAAATCCGCGGGATTACAGCTTCAGGGAAGCTCTTGAAGCCGGAGTCACGGCGGTTGTAACAGGTCCCGGAAGTGCAAATCCCGTTGCGGGACAGATGGTCGCAATAAAAACCTATGGCGACAGAGTTGACGATATGGTGATAAAAGCGCCCCTTGCGATGAAGTTTGCCCTCGGTGAAAATCCGAAGAACACCTATCACAGCAAGGACGAAACCCCCAGCACAAGAATGGCAACCGCGGCGATTATCCGTGAACAGCTTAAAAAAGCCCAGCGCTACCAGCGGGACCTTCTTGCTTCGGAGGAGGACGAGGATACGGATGAGCCGGAAATCGACGTAAAAAGCGAGGCTCTTGCGGAGTTGTTGACGGAAGCATCCAGTCCCATTTCCATGCTCATCGCTCGGACGATATCTTCACCGCGGTGCGCCTTGCAAAGGAATTTGACCTCGACCTGGTGCTCATCCACTGCACCGAAGGATATCTCAGCGCGGAAAAACTTGCGGCAGAAAAGGCAAGAGCCGTTGTTGGTCCGCTCATTTGCACGAGAACAAAACCGGAGCTTTCCAACGAAAGGGACGAAAACCCGGCGATCCTTAAAAAAGCCGGAGTCGAAGTTGCAATCTGCACCGACCACCCGGAAGTTCCGATCCAGTATCTGCCCCTTTCCGCGGGAATTGCGGTGAGAGCGGGAATGAATCACGATGACGCAATCCGCGCCATCACAAGTGTTCCGGCAAAAATCATGGGTCTTTCGGACAGAATCGGCTCCATCGCTCCGGGAAAAGATGCAGACCTTGCGATTTTCAAAGGCGACCCGCTTTCCGTTTATGAAACGCCCGCATGGGTCATTGCAGGCGGAAAAATCGTTAAAAAACCATAATGCCTCCCTTGCCTAAAGGGAGGGGGACCGTTGCCGTATGGCGCGGTGGAGGGATTCTAAAAAATAAAAGCGGCGGAAAATTCCGCCGCTTTTTTGTTTTTTTACCGCACCAACATTTTTATTTTACCACCGGCGGCGGAAAAGGTCAATATTCCGCCGGAAATTTCTACGAAAAGCATAATAATAAGTTCATAATTCCGTAAAAATAAACAGTAGAAACGCCCTTTTTGATTTGATATAATTAAGTTGCAGAAGGAAGAAAAAATCTTCCCGAAGTACAACCAAAAAGGGGGTAAATATATGAACATCAACATCATTTCGAAAAACACTTCTGTGCGCGATTCTTTCCGCGAGCGCTGCGAGAAAAAATTTGCAAAGCTTGACCGCTTTTTCGGAGACGATGCAAAAGCAACCGTTACGGTATCCACCCAGAACGGCAGAGAAACCGTTGAGGCAACCATCACCGCGAACGGAATGTTCTTCAGAGCAGAAAAAACCACCTCCGACAGACTTGATTCCCTTGAAGCAGTTGTGGACGTTCTTATAAAGCAGATCACCCGCAACAAAAAGAAACTTGAACACAAATTCCGGGGCGAAAAATTCTCCGAGCTGGCCGTTGATTTTTATGAGGAGCCGGCGGAGGATTTCGGCGTTGTAAAGACCAAACAGTTCCGGGTAAGCCCCATGGACGTTCAGGAAGCGATTTTGCAGATGAATCTTCTCGGACATGACTTCTTTATGTTCCGCAACGCGGAAACCGGGGAAATCAACGTTGTCTATAAACGCAACGACGGAAAATACGGCGTTCTTGAACCCATCGACTAAGCGTTAAAAAGGCACCCGCAGGCCTTTTTTGAATAAATGTAAGCGCAGAAAAAACCACAACAGAAAAAATCCCTCCGCTTTGCGGAGGGATTTTTTTTAAAGCCTTCCCCTTGAGGGGAAGGTGGATTTTTCGGCTTTGCCGAAAAAGACGGATGAGGTGTTCTTCCGCTGAACCCGGCGCATTATTTCCGCCGGTAATTATTGCAAAATTCAATCCGGCATTATATAATTAAATATTAAGATAATTTTTCTCCCGGGGAGATGTATATATGAAAAAGATAATTTGCCTTCTGCTTGCGCTCATGATGTCTTTCGGTTCATCCGCGCAGATTTTTGCGATGGAGCTTCCGGAAGTTCCGGAGGAAGCTATCGAAACGGAGCCGGAATATATCGAAGAAGAAATGGAAACGGACGAGCTTTCGACCTACGCTGTCGATCCGGAAAAAAGCCTTGAGGAAACAGTCCGTGAACAGGTGGAAGCCTTTGCAAAATCCATAGATATGGAAAACGCGGACGGAAAGGCAAAGGATATTATAATCAACCACGGAATCTGGAACAACGGAAAAAAGCTTTCCGTAGGAAAAGGTCACGCCCTTACGGCGACGATATATAATTCTGAACTGATGAAGGTATGCCTTACAGCTTCTTTGGCGGAAATCATAAGAAATGTTCAAAAAGTTTATGGAAAAAACATATATGGTTATATGGAATCAAACTGGACTTTAAATCAAAAATATCAGTACGGAGGTTTTGTTTATACTTATTTTACAGATAAATATGCCCCCGATTATATTTCAAAACTTGAAACAGCAGATTATTCCGGAAAGAAGAGTTCCTATGATTCTGCTCTTGAACTGATTGCCGGAAGTACAGATGTTATTATTTCGGCTGAAAAAACAAAGGTCACAAAAACAGAAGAAACATATAAAATCACCTGCGTTGTGGGGGACAGATTTGACTTTGATACAAGCTCTGGCCTCATTTCCGGCTTTGCAGCCTTACTTTTTACTGAATTTGACTGGGAATCGAAGGTCAGCTTCAACATAAAAGTTCCTTATTCGTGCTTACACGGCAGCGAGAATTATCATTTTACTCTCGATGCGGAAAATTTTGTTCTTGATTCCGAAAATTCCGAAGAATTTGCCAAAAATGGAATAGAACGCTTTTTATATGAAAGTTCTTCAGGAAAAATTACATATTATTTTGAAACAGAAAGACCGATAGTTCTTTTTCATAATAAACCCTGGGTGCTGGAATATGATATCAGAAGTCCAAGAAAATTCGGTTTTGCTCCGTTCAGATATATCACAAGTAAAGAACATCCGTCGCTGGTTCAGAATCACGGACAAACACTGTTTTTTTGGAACAGAAACTGTTCTGTAAAAGGGAACGGAACTGTAATTGAGGATGATTATTATGGAACGGCGTTTCCGGAGGTTTATGATAAGGAAAAAAGTTCGCTCCATACTTTCTGCTTTGAAAACGTAGTGAACAGCGACGGAAGCAATATGATTTATCTTACCGTAACAAATATCAAAAAAGACAAAATTATATTGGAAAAGTTGCCTATGGATGATTATTATAAGGAAATTGTTGCAAACGGAAGTTCTCCGGAATTCAAAAATGATTCCAATAACTGGATAAGCGGAAAAGACATTATCATCAACTATCTTGGAAACGAATCAGTTCGTCTGGATATGAAAGAGTTCGACCTCCGCATCTGGGAGAACGGAAAGGATTCCGAACCGGAAAGTTATTTCAGCGATAAAACCACAAAACCCACCTGCGAGGCGAAAGGCTACGTAACCCACACCTGTTCCCTCTGCGGTTACAGCTACAAAGATAATTACACCGCCGCTCTCGGACATAATTTCGGCGAATGGGAAACGGTAACCGCTCCCACGGCGGAAAATCCCGGCGAGGAAAAACGAGTTTGCTCCGCCTGCGAAATGACTGAAACCCGCGTTGTTCCCGCTTTTGGATATACTTTAGCGGACATCAATATCGATGGCGCCGTCAACGTTTTTGACGCATATTTTGCCCGTCTTGTTGCCGCAAAACTCATCCAGCCCACCGAAAAACAGCTTAAGTACGGCGACGTTGACGGTGACGGAAGAATCACCGCCCTCGACGCGAACATAATCCGCAAATTCGCCGCAAAAATCATAACGGAACTGCCGGTTGCGCAATAAAAAAATCCCTCCGCTTTGCGGAGGGATTTTTTTATCTTCGGTTTTCTTCGATCCATTTTACGGCAAAATCAACAAGTTCCCGCTGCTTCATAAAACGAAGAACGGCATTCCCGATTACGGCTTTTTTTACTTCGTGCTCCTTTTCAAAAGCTTCGCCGATTTCATTGAAATCCTCGCCGTCAACAAAAAGGGTTTCATAAGCCTTCCAGACCCGTTTTCCGTTTTCAAAAACAGCGCTGTGTTCTGTGCAAAGGTGCTTTCCGGGATAATCCGCTCTTGAATCCGCAAGATGGATGGAGGTGTTTTTATCATAGCCGACCCCGATGAGAAGAACGTATCCGTCCAGCTTATAAAGCCTTGCGATGGGCGAACTTTCACCGAAAATATCGGAAATATCGTGATTTTTGGTAAGAAAAACTGCGTTTTTTCCGTTTGCCGCAACGGAACGGGCAGGATGATCGCTCCGGAAAGTTCCCGGATATTTCCGGAACATTTCCGCAGTGGCGCCCATGGTGTTTGTGGGAGTTATATCTTTATCATAGGCCGGCCAGTTTTCCCGGATAATATCCCATTGCTCCTCCGGAACCTCCCAATGAACGCCGGTTTCCGGATCAAGATTCTTCCAGCTCTGGGTGGGCATCATGATGGTGCCTTCGGTTCCGACGGCTTCGAGAAGGGATTCAATAACGGTCTGTGCGCCTCCGCAGACATAGCCGAGACTTCCGAGAGAGGTATGGACCATGATATTCTGCCCAGCTTCAAGACCGAGTTTTGCAAACGCCTCGGTAAAATCCTGTTTTAAAACGATTTTCTGCTCCATGTGCTCACCTTGAAAGTCCGTATTTTTCCGCAATGCGGTTTTCCTTTGCGGTGAGGAGGATTTCCGCCGCTTCGCAAAAGCCTTTTCCGCCTTCGGAATCGGTTATATATGCCGGGAGATGCTCCATATATTCCGCGTATTTCATAAGATTCCTGACGCCGCAGGAAACGGGAAAATATCCGAACATTTCCTCGTCGTTCGCCGCATCGCCTAAATAAATCGCGCATTCCGCGGGATTTTCGATTCCGTAGTGCTCTCTGAGGAAAAGAAGGCTCATGGGAAGCTTGTCGTAATCGCCGAACCAGGTGTTGATGTGGATGGAGCTGATGTTTCCATTTGCACCGGTGGATTTTATCGCCGCAAGAACTTCCTTCGCTTCCTCGAAGGAAAGGCGGTCGTCCTCGTCCTCCGCATAGTTGAATGCAAAATCGTTGAAGCGGCTGTATTGGTCAACGCTGACCTTTATTCTCGGGTTTGCGGAAAAAGCGGCTTCCTTTATTTTCTGATGGAAAATCTCCCTTTCTGCGGGAACGGAGGGATGAACAAATTCCCTCCTGGAACCGTTTTCAAGATAATAAACAAGGCTTCCGCTTTCAACAATAATTGCGTCAACGGGCCAGTCGGTTATTGCAACGGAAGCCCAGCCGGCGGTTCTTCCGGTTACGGGGATAACGGTAAAACCCGCTTCACGGAGCTTCCAGAGCATGTAATATGTTTCCGGGGCGATTTTTCCGTTTTCGTCGGTAAGGGTGCCGTCAATATCGGTGAGGATGAATTTTATTTTTGCGGTTTCGGAACCGGTGATTTCATGAATATTTTTCAAAGTGAAAATATCTCCTTTTAAAATTGCATACATTTTATAATACCCCGATATTGCTCTCAAGTCAATATAAAACTTTCCGGGCGGTGATGCTTTTTGAAAATCGGTTTCCGGGTGATAAAGCTCCGGATTTTTGTTCTTCCGGCGGTGATTCTTCTTTTGAGCACCGCTGTGGCGATTCCGGTGCTCAAAGCCGAAAAAGCTGATGCTAATGCGATAAAAACGGTTTATTTTACCTTCGATGACGGTCCTTCGGAAAGGACGGACGAGATTCTTGATATATTGAAAAGGGAAGGGATAAAGGCAACTTTTTTTGTGATCGGTCCTTCGGACGAAAAAGCGGAGGAAAGGCTTTTCCGGATCCGTTCCGAGGGGCATTCCATCGGTCTGCATACAATGAGCCATGAATATGAAAAAATTTATCTTTCGGCGGAGGGCTTCTGGAATGATATAGAAGCGGAAAAAAGCTGGGTCTATTCCGTTACCGGCGAGGACTGCCGGATTTTCCGATTCCCCGGCGGAAGCAAAAACTTTGCTGCACCGGAATGGCTTATTGAAGAGATAAAAGAGCGCGCAAAGGCGGAAAATATGACCTGGTACGACTGGAACGCAGACGGAAAGGACAGCCTTGGGGAAGTGCTCTCTCCGGAGGAAATCGCTGAAAACGTCCTTTCCTCAGAATTTATCGGCAGCGGCGAGGTGACGGTTCTTCTCCATGACAGCGCAACGCGGAAAACAACTCCTGCGGCGCTGGAAATCCTGATAAATGAGTTCCGCGATATGGGTTATTCTTTCGGAAAGCTCGGCTGAACGAAAATCTTTACAAAATCCGCGCTTGTTGTTATAATGAAATTGCGGAAAAACAAAATCCGAAGCACAAAAAACGAAGGGAGATGCAGCTATGATTATCACCATCGGAAGACAGTTCTGCAGCGGCGGAAGCGAAATCGGAAGAAAACTTTCCGAACGCCTCGGGATTCCGTATTACGACAAGAATATTTCCGAATTTGCCGCAAAAAACCGCGGTCTGAGCGAAAAATACGTCCGGGAAGTTGAAGAAACTCCCACCGGAAGCTTCCTTTATTCAATGGCGGTTTTTCCCTATGGGGATTTCGTCGGAGATAACATGGTGCCTTCCGGAATTGCCATTGCCGCGGACCAGACAAAATTCATCCTTGAAAAAGCGGCGGAAGGTCCCTGCATTTTCGTCGGAAGATGCGCCGACAGCATTCTTGAGGAAAGAAAAGACGTGCTGAACGTTTTTATTTATGCAAGCGCCGCCAATCGCCTTAAAAGAGCGATGGAGCGCTATGGACTTTCGGAAAAGGAAGCGATGAAATCCATCCGCAGAACGGATAAACAGCGGGAAAGTTATTACAACATGAACAGCCGCAAAAAATGGGGCATTAAGGAAAGCTATAACATTATGCTGGATTCAGGAACCCTCGGAATCGACGGCGTTGTGGATATTCTTGAGAAAATTTATAAAGATAAGACCAAATAACAAAAAGCGGAAGCATTGCTTCCGCTTTTTTTGTCATGCGTTTGTTTTATATCCGATTTCAAAATCTATCACGTTTTCCGGTTCTTTTCCATCAAGCCAGCGCAGGGTGTTCCGGAGGATAAAATCCCGGATTTTTCGTTCCAGCGGGCTTTCCGGCGAACAGGAATTTCCTGCCGCATGGGAGGTTATAAAAACTCTTTCCTGCTTCCAGAGGGGATTTTCCGGAGGAAGAGGTTCGGGAGTTGTTACGTCAAGCCCGACGCCGAAGAATTTTCCTTCAGCCATAACTTTCAGCAGGGCTTCCTGGTCGATAAGGCTTCCTCTGCCTCCGTTTATAAGAACCGCGTCGTCTTTCATAAGCCGGAGCCTGCGTTCATCAAAAAGTCCGGCGGTTTTTGGAGTATGGGGGAGGACGGAAATCACAAAATCCGCTTCCGGAAGGGCGGAATCGATTTCCTCAAGGGTCAGCATTTCATCGAAGCAATCCGGAAAATCCCGCTTTGTGCGGCGGATCCCGGTGATTTTTCCGACCATCGGACGCATCCATTTTGCAAGAGTCGTTCCGATATCGCCTGCGCCGATGATGAGAACGCTGCTTCCATCAAGGGGTTTATCATAGCGGATGAGTCCCCATCTGCCTTCATTTTGCTGATTCCGGTATTCGGGAATCCGGCGGGAAATGGCAAGGAGCATTCCGAGAAGATGTTCGGAAATAACGTTTCCGTAAACTCCGGTCATGCAGCAGAGCTTTGCGCCTTTCGGAAAAGCGCCGCCGTCAACGTAATAATTGACGCCGGAGGAGGAACTCTGGAGCATTTCGAGGTTTTTGCAGAGCAGAAGATCCTCGTTCCGGGGTTCGCCGATTATAAGGTTTGCGGTTTCGAGGGCGGAAAGATATTTTTCACGGTTGGCTTTTTTATCGAGGAACAGAAATTCGCATTTTCCCGCGGCGGAATTGATGAGTTTCTGTTTGTCTTCATCTTTATAGGGAAGGATAACGAGCGCCTTTTTCATAAAAATCTCCTTTCGGGGATAAAGTTTCTTCCTGAAATATATCATATTCCGGGCATTATGTAAACATAAATAAGTGAGGATAAAAAAACTCCCCGCCGGTTTGGCAGGGAGTAATTTTTTGTTTTCCGTTTTCCCGGTTTCTGAATTAGTCGGAAACGTAGGGAAGGAATGCAAGATGACGAGCGCGTTTGATAGCGGTGGTCAGCTGACGCTGATGACGAGCGCAGGTTCCGGTAACTCTTCTCGGAATGATTTTGCCTCTTTCAGAGAGGAATCTTCTGAGACGGGGAACATCTTTGTAATCGATTTCAGCGATTTTATCAACACAGAAAGCGCAAACTCTTTTGCGGCTTCTTCTGTTGCGATTCATGGGTCTTTCAGGTCTTTCGGATCTTTCCATGATAGTTTATCCTCCTTTGTAGATTTTTCAGTTAAACAAGATTTGAGCTTCGTGCTCAGAAAGGGAGATCCTCGTCATCAATGACGGTGAAATCGTCGGCGGAACCTGCGGAATAAACAACAGGAGCCGGTTCGGCGATGGGCGGAGCAAACTCGGTTCTTTCAGTATGGAAAGAAGGAGCGCCGGCATCTTTGGTTCTCGGGACAAATTCAATGTTGTCAGCAACGATCTCAACGGATTTGCGTTTCTGACCCATTTTGTCTTCCCAGACTCTGGTCTGGATGGAACCTTCAACGACAATGGGAGAACCTTTCTGGAAATACTTGCAGACGAACTCGGCGGTGTTTCTCCATGCGACAACGTCGATCCAGTCGGTCTGACGGTCGGCGCCTTTGGAATAAGGTCTGTCAACAGCAATGGTGAAACTTGTTACGGCGATTCCGCTGCCGGTCTGACGAAGTTCGGGATCAGCGGCAAGTCTGCCAATAAGGAACGCTTTGTTCATGGTATTTCCTCCTTATTCTGCTTTTGCAACGATCAGGGAACGGATTACGCCGTCGGTGATGTTGTAGTGACGATCGAGCTCTGCCGGGAAGGAAGGAGCGCTGGTGAAGTTAATAAGCACATAGTAACCTTCGGTCTCGTAGTTGATGGGATAAGCAAGTCTTTTTTTGCCCCATTCTTCAACACCGTCAACAGTAGCGTTTTCGGAGATAAGAGTGGTGAATTTTTCAACAAGGGCAGGGATTGCTTCCTCATTCTTGCAGCTGAAAACTACAATGGTTTCATAGCTCTGGGAAAGTTTTGCCATCTTTGATACACCTCCTTTTGGACTTTGGCCCCGCTTTGCGGAGCAAGGATGTTCGCTTTAGGTCATAAAGCAACATTGTTTATTATAACAGCCGGAAAGCGGCTTGTCAACAGAAAAAATCGCCTTTTTTAAAGAAATTTTGTCATATCGGGCATGATGAAAAATTCCGAGTTGACAATGAACCAGGCGAGAACAAAACTTGCGGCAAAAGCAAGGATTCCGAAGATTATCGGCAGAACCATGCTTGTTCCGCCTTTTTTGCGGAAATAATCGGAAATGGTGTTTTCGTCCCTGTCCGCAAGAACTTCCCTTGCTTTTTTGACAGCGGAAACGGCTTTTGAATAATAAAGCCGGTTCGTGAACATCATAAGGGCGATGCGCATTATCCAGATAAGGAGATTTGCGACGATGGAATAAATGGCCAGCGCTTCCTGATGGGGAACATTCCAGATTACCTGGGAAAGAAGCCCCGCTTCAACGTATTGCTCCTGAAGCATCTGGAAATCGAGCAGGAAGGTCGGGATGCTGAGGATCATTGTTGCGGTAAAAACCGCCATTCCGAGACCGTACATCTTTCTGTAGAAAAGATAAAAATAGGAGAAGATGAACGCGGAAAAGTTGGTATCGAATTTTACGCCCTTGCTGAAAGCGGCAAACCTCGGAAGAAAATATCCAACGTTGGAGCGAACAAAAATCGCCGCTTCCTTCGGGGAGATTCCGTCGAAGGAGGATGCGTTGAAACTTTCGGTAAAAATGCGCTCGCGCTCCCGCTGAAATTCCTCATAGGAGGGCATGGCGTCTTCCGGTTCCGGCTGTTTTACGGAAAGGGGAGCGCCGCAATGGAAGCAATAGCGGACGTCACCGGGGTTTTCGCTTCCGCAATGGGAACAGACAACAGTTCCGGAATGTTCGGCAGCGGGTTTTTCCTGTTTATGGATTCCGGGGATGACCGGGCTTTTCCATTCAAAATTTTCGCCGTGTTTATCTTCGTTTGCACAGGCGGAATGTTCTTTATAGCAATCCCTGTGGTGCGGTGTTCCGCATTCCGGACAGACGACGATATCGTCGCCCTCGGCAAATTTTTCGCCGCAATAGGGGCAGGGAGATCCGAGAAAACTTTGCATAAAAGGTCCTTTCGTCAAAAAAGTATAAATTTCTTTATTATATTATAGAGTTTTCCGAAGGGAAAATCAAACTTTTTTGAGAAAGTTAATAAAAAGTTTCAGATTATAACGCACAAAACAAAAAAGGGGCTGAAAAGCCCCTTTAATCTGTTCAGCATATTGGAATTTGTCGCTTCGTCAAACTGAAAGTTGTCTTTTCTTT
>JAFQBT010000105.1 GCA_017399625.1 Oscillospiraceae bacterium | reverse complement strand
TTGCAATAGGCGAATGTTACTGGTTTACCAGTAGCAGGGCAAGCGATGCAATGGTAATATTCAGTGCCCCTTCGAGGGGTCAGCAAGTACTGACCCTTCTAGGGTCTGAGCAAACCACTAGTTTACTAGTGGTTATGATTATATCCCGAAAAGCAAAAAATAAGGAGAAGATAAGACTTGATACGTATTGAAAAACTGTCGAAGGTTTTTAAAACTTCAAACGAAGTCCATGCGCTTCGTTCGGTTTCAACCCATGTTGAAGCGGGAGATATCTTCGGCGTGATCGGTATGAGCGGTGCCGGTAAATCAACGCTCCTTCGCTGCATTGCCCAGCTTGAAAAACCAACAAGCGGCGCAATTTATATCGAAGGTAAAAATATAACCGAACTTTCAGGAAAAGAAAACATCGAACTTCGCAAAAGGGTCGGCGTTATTTTCCAGGGATATCACCTCCTGATGCAGAGAACAGTTCGTGATAACGTCGGTTTTCCTCTTGAACTCAGCGGAGTCGGAAAGGAAGACAGAAACAAAAAAA
Organism: Oscillospiraceae bacterium; assembly: GCA_017399625.1. Classification (GTDB taxonomy): domain Bacteria; phylum Bacillota; class Clostridia; order Oscillospirales; family Ruminococcaceae; genus UMGS1668. The sequence goes on along the minus strand of JAFQBT010000105.1, from coordinate 18,189 downwards.
TCGACGAACTCCTCAATCTCGTAGGACTTGCAGACAAAGCGGATTCCTATCCGAGCCAGCTTTCCGGCGGACAGATGCAGAGAGTTGCAATCGCAAGAGCCCTTGCAAACAATCCTTCGATTCTTCTTTGCGACGAACCCACCTCCGCGCTGGATTCCCTTACAACCAAAGCTATTCTTAAACTTCTCAGAGATATTAACGAAAAGCTCGGCGTAACTGTTTTCATAATCACCCACGAAATCGGCGTTGTAAAATCCATCTGCCGCCACGTGGCTGTAATAAACGAAGGCGAACTTGTTGAACAGGGAGTTACCGAAGAAGTCCTTTCCAACCCGCAGCACGCGGCAACAAAACTTCTTCTCGGAATCTCCAACATCGCCGAAGGAGGTGATGCCGAATGATGGAATTCTTCCTTGAATACAAAGATATGCTTCTCGAAGGAACTTATGAAACCTTGCTCATGACCTTCGCATCAACGATCTTTGCTTATATTATCGGTCTTCCGCTTGGCGTCACAATGGTAATAACCGACGCCCACGGAATAAGCCCCAACAAAACAATAAACACCGTTCTCGGTACAATAATCAATATCGGACGTTCCATTCCTTTCGTAATTCTTATTGTTGCGGTAATCCCGCTCACAAGATTTATCGTCGGAAAAGCCATCGGTCCGGTGGCGGCAATCGTTCCGCTGACAATTGCGGCGGCTCCCTTTGTTGCAAGAATGGTTGAAACAGCGCTTCAGGAAGTTGACCCCGGCGTTGTTGAAGCCGCAAAAACCATGGGCGCAACAAACTGGCAGATTGCCAGCAAGGTGCTTCTTCCGGAAGCAGTGCCCTCCCTCATCAGAGGATTTTCCATCACAACAATAACCCTTATCGGTTATTCGGCAATGGCAGGTGCCTTCGGTGCCGGCGGTCTCGGCGATATCGCGATCCGCTACGGTCACCACCGCTATCAGGCGGACGTTATGTGGGTAACCGTCGTGCTTATAGTCGTGATTGTTCAGGCCATCCAGATGGCATTCGAAATTGCGGCAAAAAAAATTGATAAACGAAACAAATAATCAATAAAAGGAGAAATTACCATGAAAAAACTTATCGCTCTTGTACTTGCACTCGTTCTTGTTCTCGGTTTTGCAGCATGCTCCAAAGAAGATGAAGCAAACGTAATCAAAGTTGGCGCATCCCCTGCTCCTCATGCAGAAATCCTTGAAGTTGCAAAAGAAGTTCTTGCAAAAGACGGCTGGACCCTTGAAATCGTTGAATTCACCGACTACGTTCTTCCTAACGAAACCCTTACCGCAGGCGAAATCGACGCAAACTATTTCCAGCATACTCCTTACCTCGATACCTATAACGCAGAAAAAGGCACCGACATCGTTTCCGCAGCAGTTATCCATTACGAACCCCTCGGAATCTATCCCGGAAAAACCGCTTCCCTTGATGAAATCGCTGAAGGCGCAGTAATCGCTGTTCCCAACGACGGTTCCAACGAAGCACGCGCACTCTATCTCCTCCAGGATCTCGGCCTTATCACTGTTGACAACACCAACGGCTTCAACATCACCGTTCTCGATATTGTTGACAACCCCTATAACCTCGAAATCATGGAAGCAGAAGCAGCACAGCTCCCCAACATCCTTGCTGACGTTGACTTCGCAGTAATCAACGGCAACTATGCAATCGGCGCAGGAATCGACGGCACCGTTCTTGAAACCGAAGCAAAAGATTCCGACGCAGCGCAGATCTACGGCAACATCATCGCAGTAAGAAACGGCGAAGAAGAAACCGAAAAAACTCTTGCTCTTGTAAAAGCAATCTGCTCCGATGAAGTCCGCGCATTCATCGAAGAAACCTACGGCGTTTCCGTTGTTCCGGTTTTCTGATTAAAAATCAATTAAAAAAAGAGCCGCTCGCAAGAGCGGCTTTTTTTACCTCAACTGACAGTGAATGGGGATTCAATCATATAACAAAAACGGCGGAACAATCCGCTTTATGGATTTTGCTGAAAAATATTGTTTTGCTGTAATATTTATGCTAAAATAAAGCAAATATCGAAACTTTCGACGGGACGTCCCGTATTCTCTTTCCCTGAAAGAGAATAAATGCTCCTGTCAGATTGAAAACAGGAGGAAAAATGAAAAGATTTATATCGCTTGCCATTTGTTTTCTGATGATAATAAACATTTTTCCTGTAACCGCTTTTGCGGAAGAGGAGCAAAGCCTTGAGGAGATTATCCGTCCGCAGGTGGAAGCATTTGCAAAATCCATCGACCAGAAAGATGCGGACGGAGCGGCGCAGGATGCCCTTATAACCCACGGAATGTTCGGCGACGGAAAAAAGCTTTCTGTCGGAAAAAACCACGCAATTACGGCAACCATTGTCAACAGTGAGCTTGCGAAGGAATATCTTACAAAACTTTGCGTGGATTTGATTAAAACAATAGATGAAATTCAAACTGATGAAATTTACAGTCTTGGATACAATATGTTCTATTTTGACGGAACGCTTGAATACCGATATGAAATATATGATTATAATGCGAAAAGGGTTCATTCAGAAACCCCTCCGAGTGATTTTTTAAAAGAAATTCCGAAAACAACTTTAAAAAATGCTAACGAGTATGACAAAACACTTAGAATTCTTGGCGGACATATTGTTGCGGATATTGACATGAAAGTCGAAGAAAACTGTGACGATAAAATTATTTATAATGTAAGCGCATCCTATTGGGATGTTTTCGATTTTTCTTCAGAAAACGGCAGCGCCATTGAAAACCTCCTTGGTTTCTGGGGAATGCTTCTTTTCGACCCGTTTGAATGGGAATCCAAATTCAGTATTGAAATCGAAATCCCAATCGAAAAACCGGAGGAAAACGAAGTTTTCGGCGATATGGACGGAAGCGGAAAAGTTGACGTTTCGGATGCATATTTTGCGCGGCTTGTTGCCGCAAAGCTCATTAAACCGACTCCGGAACAGCTTGCTCTCTGCGACGTTGACCGGGACGGAAAAATCACCGCCATCGACGCGAATTTAATCAGAAAATACGCCGCAGGAATTATCGGAAAACTGCCGGTAACGTAAAAAAAGCTCCCGCCTTTGCGGGAGCTTTTATCTTTTTTATGGATTATCTGTTTACGCGGTAGGTTGCGTAATAAACGTTTTTGCCGGAAAGGTCTTCGCCGAAATCAACCGCCCAGAAGCCGTAGTTGGTGAAGAAATTGAGGGAGTTCTGGGGAACTTCCGCAACAACAGCCTTGGGTTTCTGGTCGGCAATGGCGTGATCAATAAGAGAAGACGCAATGCCGCTTTTACGGTAATCACGGTGAACGCCGATGAAAAGGATGTTTATAACATCAGCAGTGGAGGTGCTTGTTACACAAAAACCGGTAACAGTATCACCGTCCATGGATGCATAGATGGAAATGCCTTTGCTGTGGCAGAAAGTTTCAATCGGGGCAATGATTTCTTCGCCTTTGAAGAAATATTCTTTTTCTATTTGCTGGAATTCAGGACTGTCGGGAAGGATTTTTTTGACTTCGCACATAACTTGAACCACCTTTTCGCAAAAATATATTACACTTTATTCTACCACAAAATGTGCCGGGTATCAAGTTATATTGACAAAAAGCGGCAAAAAACGGGAGGAAATTTTCCTCCCGTTTTTCTGTTCTTATTTTTTGTTCATATAACGTGCAAGTCCTTCGAATACTCCGTAAAAAACTCCCGCAACGGGCCATATTATCCATGTTCTGTTCCATTCAAAAGTATAAAAGCTCCAGCCGAGATAAATGGCGGTCACAACGCACCAATAAATACTTGAAACAGGGTCGAGCTTTTTTTCAAGGGTTTTCTTTTCGACGGTGTAATCGTCCTGCTGGAGGAGTTTTTCGGTGGTTGCCCAGGGAATTCCGGTGCGGATAAGGATATAAACTCCCGCGGCAACAATCATAAGGGTAAGGCAAAGACCGATGAGAACCTCGCCGTCCGCATTTTCAAAGAAAGCGCCGATGAAAAGCGGAAGGGCGGAAAGAACGCAAAGGCAGATTCCGATAACGCAGTCGCGGATATGTTTATCACGGAGCTTGTTCTGGCGTTCTCTGACCATTCCGGCAACACCGTAGGCAAGCTCAATGGGCTCTTCTTCAAGGTATTCAAAGCGTCCGGTCTTCATTCCGCTGGTGATGAAAAGCGCCACAGCGGGAACAACAAGAAGCACCAGCGCTATAAGCCCGATTCCGCCGGCGCCGTTTTCGGTAATTCCGATTTTCCCGGAAATCTGCATTGCGATAAGGAAGAACATTATAACCGGGGAGAGAATGCAGAGCACAACGCCAAGGGCGACCAGCGGAGCGGTTTCGTCTTTCACCTTTATAAATTCGTTGGCTTCCTCCATGGAAACTTTACGGAAGGTGCTTTCGCTGATTTCCTCCTTCGGGGAAGGGATTTCGTCGCCCAGTTCGTCCTTAAGAAGATAATCGGTGGAAACGCCGAAAATTTCGCTCAGGAGCAGGATTTTATCAAGGTCGGGAATGGAAAGCGCGCCTTCCCATTTTGAAACGCTCTGGCGGGAAACGCCCATTTTTTCAGCAAGTTCCTCCTGGGAAAGACCGGCTTTTTTGCGCAGTTCAATTATTTTGTCAGCAAGAATCATTTGTTTCACCTCTGTTCGAAATTCGGAAGGGCTTTCCTTCCGTCCGATGAAATAATAACCTTTTTTGCGGTGGCAAACAATAAATCGGACTTTTCAATTTGTCAACCAACGGTTGCAAAGGGCAAAAAAGCCGGAAAAGCAAAGGCTTTTCCGGCTTTTTCTATAAAATCCTTCAAAAAAATCAGAATACGATCTTTTCTTCGATGTAGGAAACAAGTTCGCTGATGGGCATTCTTACCTGTTCCATGGAATCGCGGTCACGAACGGTTACGCAGCCGTCCTCTTCGGATTCAAAGTCATAGGTGATGCAGAAGGGAGTTCCGATTTCGTCTTCGCGGCGGTAACGTTTGCCGATGGAGCCGGATTCATCGTAATCGACCATGAAGTGTTTTGCAAGTTCGTCGTGAACTTTAAGAGCGCCTTCGCTGAGCTTTTTGGAAAGAGGAAGGATCGCTGCTTTGAAAGGAGCAAGAGCCGGATGGAGGCGGAGAACGGTACGGACGTCTTTTTCGCCGACAACTTCTTCGTCATAAGCGTCGCAGAGGAACGCAAGGGTTACACGGTCAGCGCCGAGGGAAGGTTCAACAACGTAAGGAATATATCTTTCGTTGGTTTCCGGATCGAAATAATCCTGGGTCTTGCCGGAATGGTTGGTGTGCTGGGTAAGGTCATAGTCGGTTCTGTCCGCAACGCCCCAAAGTTCGCCCCAGCCGAAGGGGAAGAGGAACTCGAAGTCGGTGGTGCCGACGGAATAGAAGCAAAGTTCTTCCGGAGAATGGTCGCGGCGGCGGAGATTTTCTTTCTTCATGCCAAGACGGAGAAGCCAGTTTTCGCAATAGTCTTTCCAATATGCGAACCAGTCAAGGTCGGTGCCGGGTTTGCAGAAGAATTCAAGTTCCATCTGTTCAAATTCACGGGTACGGAAAGTGAAGTTACCGGGGGTGATTTCGTTACGGAAGGATTTACCGATCTGTGCAATACCGAAAGGAAGTTTTTTACGGGTGGTTCTCTGTACGTTTTCGAAGTTAACAAAAATTCCCTGTGCGGTTTCGGGACGGAGATAGATTTGGCTGGTTGCGTCCTCGGTTACGCCCTGGAAGGTTTTGAACATAAGGTTGAAGGAACGGATATCGGTGAAATCATGTGCGCCGCAGTTGGGGCATACAACGTTCTTTTCATCGACGAATGCGCGCATTCTATCGAATTCCCAGCCTTCGGGAGAAACGCCGGTCTGGTCTTCGATGAGTTTATCTGCTCTGTGGCGGGTTTTGCAGGCTTTGCAGTCCATAAGCGGATCGGAGAAGCCGCCGACATGGCCGGAAGCTACCCATACCTGGGGGTTCATGAGGATTGCTGCGTCAAGACCTACGTTATAGGGGCTTTCCTGAACAAATGCTTTCCACCATGCGCGTTTTACGTTGTTTTTGAATTCAACACCAAGAGGGCCGTAGTCCCAGGTGTTGGAAAGTCCGCCGTAAATTTCAGAACCGGCATATACAAAGCCGCGTCCTTTACAAAGTGCGACGATTTTTTCCATTGTTTTTTCGGTTGCCAACATATTTAACACTCCTCAAAAAAGTATTATTAAACAGAAATTTGCTCTATTATAATAATATATTCTTTTAAACCGATAAAGTCAAGAGAAAACGTTTTTTAATTAAACCGGAAGCCAAATTTTCTCGGCTTTTTCTTGACAAGCCGACTTTTAAAGTATAATATTATATATTAGAAAATTATAGGCATAAAGCCTCCTATACTAAATTTTTCAGTAGGGCGGGGGCTTGCTCCCGCCGTATTTTTCGGAATCATTGAAAAGATGAGGGAATAAAAAAATGATTAAAAGCATGACCGGCTACGGCGCAGCGGAAGAGATTCTTAACGGAAGAAACATCCGCGTTGAAATAAAATCCGTAAACCACCGCTATTTTGAATATTCCGCAAGGGTTCCCCGTTCCTGCGGTTTTCTTGAGGAAAAACTCAAACGCCTTCTTTCCGGAGCAATCAGCCGCGGAAAAGTTGATGTCGGCGTAATGATCCAGACCGTTGAAGGTACCAACGAAGAAATCACCATCAACAAGGAAGTTGCAAAAAGCTATATCGAAGCTCTCCGCAGCATAAAAGATGAATTTGATCTTGCCGATGACCTTTCCCTTTCCGCTGTTGCAAAATTTCCGGACGTTTTCACCGTCGTAAAAGCCCAGACCGATGAGGATGCGCTTTGGGCGGACGTTGAATCCGTTGCAAAAAAAGCCGTTGCCGCCTTTGTTGAAATGCGCGAAATCGAAGGCGAAAAGATGAAAGCGGACGTTCTGAGCCGTGCCGCATATATCGAAGAAAAGGTCGGCTTCATCGAAAAACGCAGCCCCGAAACCGTTAAGGAATACCGGGAGCGCCTTTATAACAAAATGCTCGAGGTTCTTGAAGGAAAACAGATCGACGAGGCAAGAATTATCCAGGAAGCCGCGATCTACAGCGACAAAGTTGCCGTTGATGAAGAAACCGTCCGCCTTCGCAGCCATATTGCCCAGCTTAGAGAAATCGTTGAACTTTCCGAACCCGTCGGCAGAAAGCTCGATTTTCTTATCCAGGAAGTCAACCGCGAAATCAACACCACCGGAAGCAAATGCTCCGACGTTGAAATTGCCCAGGTTGTTGTGGACGTAAAATCCGAAATTGAAAAAATCCGCGAACAGATCCAGAATATCGAATAAAACGGAGGCTTTTTTATGAAGCTTGTAAACATCGGTTTCGGAAATCTTATAAATGCAAACCGCGTTATCGCAATGGTTTCGCCGGAATCCGCTCCGATAAAGCGAATCATTACCGAAGCGCGCGAAAAAGGAACGCTTATTGATGCTTCCTTCGGAAGAAAAACAAAAACCGTTCTGGTAATGGATTCCGGACACGTAATCCTTTCGGGAATCCAGCCGGAAACGGTCGGCGCAAGAATGACAGCGGAGGGTGAAGATGAATAAAAGAGGAGTTCTTACTGTGATTTCCGGTCCTTCCGGGGTTGGAAAAGGCACAATTATCAACAGGCTTTTTGAAATTGAAAAAAACCTTTATTTTTCCGTTTCCGCCACAACAAGAAATCCAAGACCCGGCGAAATCGACGGAGTTCATTATTCCTTCAAAAGCCGGGAGGAGTTTGAGCACGATATCGAAACAGGTGAAATGCTTGAGCACGCGGTTTTCAACGGAAACTATTACGGAACGCCGAAATCCGCCGTTGAGGAAAAACTTTCCGCCGGAAAGGACGTTGTTCTTGATATCGAAATCCAGGGCGCAAGGAACGTAAAACGCCTTATGCCCGAAGCGGTGCTCGTTTATATCCTTCCGCCGAGCATCGATGAACTCAAAAAGCGCCTTGTCGGAAGAAACACCGAGGACGCCGAAACCATAAAAGGAAGACTGAGCACGGCTTACCGCGAACTCCACGAAGCGCCGGAGCTCTATGATTATTTCATTGTCAATGATATGGTGGAAAACGCCGCCATAAAAATAAAAGATATTATTGAGGGCGAACGCTGCAGCGGAAACGCAATGCAGGAAGTCCTTAAACAAATTTTAGAGGAGGCAGAAAACCTTGCTTAACCCCAACGATACCTATAATCTCAACCAGCTCAACAGCCCCTATGCGAACGTTATTGCAATTGCAAAACGCGCACGCCAGATCAGCGAAGATGCGGAAGAAAATCACGAGATCATCTCCGAAAAACCGCTTAAAATCGCCATTGCCGAATTCATCGACGACAAATACCGCGTAAACAAGGTAACCGTGGAGGAAGACTGATATGCCCGGAAAGAAGAATCTTCTTCTGGGTATTTCCGGCGGGATCGCGGCTTATAAAGTCTGCGAAATCGCTTCATATTTCACAAAAAAAGGCGTCAATGTAAACGTCGTTATGACGGAACATGCCGCCGAATTTGTTGCGCCTCTGACTTTCGAGGCGCTTACAAAAAACCACGTTTATACCTCGCTTTTTGACGGAAACGGACCGGATCCGGTGGCGCACGTAAACCTCGGAAGAACCGCTGATGCTGTTCTTATCGCTCCTGCAACCGCGAACATCATTGCGAAAATTGCAAACGGAATTGCGGACGATATGGTTTCCACAACCGTGCTCGCGGCGAACTGCAAAAAAATCATTGCTCCGGCAATGTTCACCGGAATGCTCGAAAATCCCGCAACACAGCGGAATCTTGAGCAGCTTCGCAAGGACGGATGGGAAATCATCGAATCCGAAAGCGGAAGACTTGCCTGCGGAGCAATCGGAAGCGGTCGCCTTGCGGAAATTCCGGAACTTATTTCCGCCGCGGAGGAAGCACTTTTTGCAGATGAGCAGCTTGCCGGAAAACGCGTGCTCGTGACAGCCGGAGCGACAAGAGAAAACCTTGATCCGGTGCGCTTCATCACCAACCGTTCAAGCGGAAAAATGGGCTATGCAATCGCAAAAATGGCAAAAACCATGGGTGCAGAGGTCACTCTCATCAGCGGAAAAACCGAAATCCGTCCGCCCCACGGCGTGAGCACCGTTTCGGTTGAATCCGCGGAGGATATGTATAACGCAGTGACCGGAAAAGCCGCCGATGCGGATATAATCATAATGGCGGCGGCCGTTGCAGACTATACCCCTGCGGAATACTGTGCTCAGAAAATCAAGAAATCCGAAGGCGACAACAACCTTGTGCTCAAACGCACAAAGGATATCCTTGCGGGAATCGGAAAGGATAAAAAGCCCGGTCAGGTTGTGGTCGGTTTTTCCATGGAAACAGAAAACCTTCTTGAAAACAGCCGCAAAAAGCTTGTTTCCAAGAACGCGGATATGATTGTTGCGAACTCCATCGCAAGCGAAAACACCGGTTTTGGCGTTGATACCAATGCCGCGGTGCTCATCGGAAAAGATTTTGAGCACGAAACCGGACTTATGAGCAAGGAAGAACTTGCAAAACTGGTTCTTGAAAAAGCGGCAGAAATGCTGTGATAAGAAGGCGGCGGAATGCCGCCTTTTTTGCTTTTTTAAAATTAACAGAATTTTTATAAAAAAGATGCATTTTCCAAACAATTTACGAATATAATTAAAATCGGTGCTTTACTGATATTATGAAAGAAGGTGTTACACATGGTAACTTTTGAAACAGTAAAAAACGACCCTGCGGTCAGAATATATATCCAGAAAGCCGGCGAGGCTCTTAAGGCAATAGGTTTTTCCGAACACAGCTTTGCGCATGTTGGAATGGTTGCGGAAAAAGCCGGATACATAATGGAAACCCTCGGTTATTCCGAAAGGGAAGTGGAACTCGTTAAAATCGCCGGATATCTCCACGATATCGGAAACGTTGTCAACCGAAGCGACCATTCCCAGAGCGGCGCAATCATGGCTTTCCGAATCCTTGACAGAATGGGCATGGACCCGGCGGAAATTTCCGATATTGTCATGGCCATCGGAAACCACGACGAAGGTACAGGCAAACCCATCAGCCCCATGGCGGCGGCGCTTATCATTGCGGATAAATCCGACGTCCGCAGAAGCCGGGTTCAGAACGATAACGAGGAAACTTTTGACGCCCATGATAAAGTGAACTATTCCGTAAAAAAGGCGGAGCTTAAAATCAACGAAAGCAGAACCCTCATAAAGCTGAAGCTTTCCGTCGATACCCGCTACGGTTCAGTTATGGACTATTTCCGGATTTTTATGGACCGCATGGTGCTTTGCAAAACAGCCGCAGAAAAGCTCGGTCTTGAATTCAAACTGATGATAAACGAACAGCAGCTTGTTTAAAAAAAGAAAGGAAGAGGAAAAATGAAATGCCCTTATTGCGGCGAGGAAATGGAAAAAGGCGCAATCGAAGGATATCGCATTCCGGTGACCTGGGTTTCTGATAAAAGGATCGAAAACAAACTCCTGCCGCTTCATAAAACAATAAAACTTTCCTCTTTTTCGGGCGGCGGTGAAGTTAAAACCTGGCATTGTGAAAAATGCAGGAAATTCATAATCGACGAAGATGATTTATAAAAATCGCCTCTTTCTTGCTTTCGGGAAAGGGGCGAATTTTTTAAAAAATTTTGTAAGATTCCGGCTTTCTCGGAAACGTGAACCGGCTTTTTGCAATCGTTTTCGGGGTTATTCTGCTTATTGCTGCTTTCGGCGAAACGGCGGCATGGGCTTTCCGCTGGTTTCGGAAAAAGAATTCGGATTAAAAAAACTCCCCTCATCGGGGAGTTTTTTTATCTGTTCTTATGTATCATAAATTCGATGATTGTTCCGGCGAACATTCCGATTCCGGCGCCGAGCCCTGCTCCGATGCTTTCGTTTGCGGTGCCGACGGCAATTCCCACTGCAACACCGAAAAGGGGACCCATTGCGGAAAAATCCGTTTCGGCTTCGGAATCCCGGTCTTTATGTTTTTCATGATAATCCACGGCAAAAATCGCGATTGATATTCCAATCAATACGAAAGGCAGCGCGGATTTTATGAATTCGGACATTCAAAACTCACTCCCTTATGGCATGCTCTTTTTTAAGGGCGTTGATCTTCTTCTGGATTCCGTGAACTCCGAAAAAGACAAGTGCGGCGCAGGCAAGGTTGATGAAGGGAATCCAGATTCCGCGGGGATAATTGAATGCGAAGTTCAACAAATTCATCAGGAAAATCCAGAGATTAAGAATCGCAATGGGAAGAAGGAGCTTTTTGACGAGGATAAGGTGGTTCATCTTCGATTCGATATCGGAGAAGATTTCGAAAGGACCATCGGCGGTTTTTTTGCGGAAATATACCCAGTTCATATAGGTCGCAACCTCTTCTGCGCCGGTTTCCTCCATAAAGCGGATATACTGTTCGCTTTCCGGGTGGTTCGGACGGTGTTCAAGAAGCTGGATTTTGTTGGTGTATTCGCCGGGTTCGCATTCTTCAAAAACATAGCGGCAGAGGGAATATCCAACAAGGGCAAGACCTTTTGCTGACATTTCGTTCAGCCATTTTTCTTCTTTTTCAAAATCCCATGCCCAGAACATTTTTTTGATTACTTTTTTCATTTAGTCCAGCCTCCTGTCAGTTTTTCTCCGTTTTCAACAAGTTCGCGAAGGCGGGAAATTTCCGCAAGAACGGCGGCTTTTCCGCTTTCGGTGATGACGTATTCCTTTTTTCTGTCGCCGGATTCGCCGGGAACGGAAGAAATCCAGCCTTTTTCAAGAAGGGTGTTTATTGCGCCGTAAAGAGTCCCGGCGGCGAGTTTTACTCTTCCGCCCGAGAGCTTTTCGGCGTTCTGCATGATTCCGTAACCATGCAAAGGTTTTTCAAGGGAGAGCAGAATATAAAAAACTGCCTCGGTAAGGGCTATATTTTCCAAAGGCTATATCTCCTTTCGATATATCTTTATCCGTTATATCGGATTACGATATAATTATATCGCCAGCCGATATATTTGTCAACAGTTTTTTATAAAAAAATCCCTCCGGAAGTTCCGGAGGGATTTTTGCGGTTTTATCACATGTTCCAGATTCTGTCGCAGTATTCCTGAACAGTTCTGTCAACAAAGAAGGTGGGAGAGCCGGCGATGTTCATAAGGGACATGCGGTTCCAGGTTTCCTTGTCGCGGAAAAGTTCCTGCGCTTTTTTCTGGATATCCATATAGCTCTGGTAATCCGCCGCGGCCATATAGAAATCCTTGCCTTCAATAAGATCCGCAAGGTCGGAGAAATCTTCTCCGGCAATGCCGTGGCGCATTCTTTCAAGAGCGGCTCTGAGTTCGTCGTTCTTTTCGATGTAATCCATCGGACGATAGCCGGAAGCACGGAGCGCATCAACTTCGTCGGAAGTCATGCCGAACTGAAGGAAGTTTTCTTCGCCGACTTCACGGAGAATTTCGACGTTTGCGCCGTCAAGAGTTCCGAGGGTCACAGCGCCGGAAAGCATCAGCTTCATGTTGCCGGTGCCGGAAGCTTCGGTGCCTGCAAGGGAAATCTGTTCGGAAATATCCGCCGCCGGCATGAGAAGTTCGGAAGTGGTGACGTCATAGTTTTCGAGGTAGCAGAGTTTAAGTCTGTCTTTGAGCGCGCTTTCGGAAAGTTCCTTGCCGATGCACCAGATAAGGCGGATGATGCGCTTTGCAACGTAGTAACCGGGTGCGGCTTTTGCGCCGAAGATAAAGGTTCTCGGGTCGATGTCCGCATTGGGGTTAGCTTCGATTTCGTTGATAAGGGAGATTATGCGGAGCGCATTGAGGTGCTGACGTTTGTATTCATGAAGGCGCTTTGCCTGAACGTCGAAAAGGGAATTGGGGTCAAGGTGATTTCCCATTACGTCAAGGTTTTCCTTCGCAAAAAGTTCCTTGCGTTTGAGTTTCACTTTTCCAAGTTCCTCAAGGCATGCGGGATCATCCGCATGTTTTGCAAGATTGTGCATCTTGTTGTATTTTTTCTCGAAGTCCCTTGCGCCGTATTTCTTGACAAAACGGGTGAGTTCCGGGTTTGCGGAGCAGAGCCATCTTCTTGCTGCAATGCCGTTTGTAACGCTGGTGAAGCGTTCCGGGAATGCGCGGTAAAGATCGGCAAAAACGCTGTTTTCCATAACGGTGAGATGGTGTTCGGAAACGCCGTTTGTGCTGTGGGTTGCAAAAACGCAAAGGTTCGCCATTCTGATTTCGCCGTTTTCAACAATTGCCATGCGGCTGATTTCGGATTCGCTGAAGCCTTTTTCCCGAAGGATTATGCGAAGGCGGCGGTCAAATTCACAGATGATTCCAAAAACCCTCGGAAGAAGGCAGCGGAACATTCCGCAGTCCCAGCGCTCGAGAGCTTCCGGAAGGACGGTGTGGTTTGTATAGCTGAAAAGGTTCTGGCAGATGTTTGCGGATTTTTCCCAGCTGTAGCCGCATTCATCCAGAAGGATTCTCATAAGTTCCGGGATGGCCATGGTGGGATGGGTATCGTTGATATGGATGGAAGCCTTTTCCGCAAGGTTTTCAAGGGTTCCGTAAGCCGCAAGATGGCGGCGGACAATATCCGCAATGGAGGAGCATACGAGGAAATACTGCTGTTTAAGGCGAAGGTTTTTTCCGTCGGAATGGTTATCATTGGGATAGAGTATGGAGCTGATTGCCTTTGCTTCGGAGTTCTTTCTCATTGCTTCTGCATAAAGGCCGCGGTTGAAAAGTTCCATATCAATTCCGGAAGCTTCTGCCTGCCAGAGGCGGAGACGGGAAACGTCCTCGGAATCAAAGCCCGGAACGTACATATCAAAGGGAACCGCAAGAACGCTTTCGTAATTTTTATGAAGGATCTGGTGGTAACCGTCGTACCAGGATTCTTCGATTTCACCGCCGAAACGGACTTCCACTGCATGCTCGCGTTTTTCCGCAAGCCATGCTTTTCCGCCCGGAAGCCAATCGTCCGGTTTTTCTGTCTGCCAGCCTTCGGTGAGCTTCTGGCGGAAAATTCCGTATTCATAGCAGATGGAATAGCCCATGGCGTGCTTTCCGATGGTTGCAAGACCATCAAGGAAGCAGGCGGCAAGTCTTCCGAGACCGCCGTTACCGAGACCTGCGTCCGGTTCCTGGGCATAGACCTTTTCCGGGTCTGCGCCGAAGGATTTTATCGCTTTTTCATAATCCTTGGTCATTCCGAGGTTATGAAGATTGTTGCGAAGGCTGCGTCCCATAAGAAATTCCATGGACATATAATAAACACGCTTTTCACCGGCGGAAGCATGCTTTGCGGAAGAAGTTGCGCATTTTTCCGCAAGGATTCCGCGAAGGATTTCGGCGGAAGCATCATAAAGATGGGAATAATCCGCCTCCTCCGGTTTTTCGATGTATGCGTTGTTGAGAGATTCGGTGATTCTGGATTTCCAAAAATCGACACCTTGCATAGGGGGTATCCTCCTTGTTTGGGTACATAATACAACCATTATATTTTACATTAAAAGGCATTGATAGTCAATATAATTATATTATTAACAGATTTTTTTGGAAACGATTCCAATTTGGCGAAAAGCTATGATTTGCGGCAGTTTTTCCGGTTTGGATTTGGCGGTTTCTGACAGATTTTTAAAAAAGCCCAATGGAGCAAAAACCTTTGGAAAATGCCAAAATGCACAAAAAATCCCGCTAAAATTTGGCAATAACAGAAAAGCCTCCCTTGTTAAAGGGAGGGGGACCGTCGAAGACGGTGGAGGGATTCTTTTTAGTGTAAAGTTGAAAACGCAGGGCGATAACGGATGGGGTGTTCCTTTGCATTCCGCCGAATTTTGAACGGGCGGATAATATCCGCCCCTACGGTGAATGCGATGGATTCCACCGTTTTAATGTAGGGCGGGGGCTTGCTCCCGCCGCAATACAGAAAAAAGGGCGGAAAATTCCGCCCTTCTGTTTTAGTTTATCGGTTTGATGCCTTCGGCAACTTTGATGATTTCGGAAGATTTAATATTTCCGCATATAAAAAATAATGTATCTTCATAACCCCAAGTAATATAGGCGAGTCCGTCCTTTTCAATAAATAATGCTTCACAATTGTTTATAATTATATTTTTTACAATTTGAGCATTTTCGGTGTCTATATGAGTAGCGTAATTTTTGTTTTTTTGTTCAATAATAACAAACTTTTCATTGTATTCATAAGTGTTCGAGTGTGAATCCAAACCGACAACACATTCTACAAAATTGAATCCTTCCGGCATATAAGTCGGCGCATAGGCACCTTCCCAATCATAAATTTCCGGGTCAACGAAAGTATATTCCTCTTCCGGTTCGCTTGCGGAATTGCCGAGGGGTTTTAATCCTTCGGCAACTTTAATGATTTCTTCGGTGGGGGCGGTGCCGCTTACAGACAGCAAAGTGTCATCAATGCTCCAAGTTACAGTTGAAATTCCGTTATTTACAATTAAAAAACCTTCGCTTTCACCAATAGATATAGTTTTGGTAAGTTCGGCGTTTTCTGTATTTTGATAAGAAAAACCTGCGCCTTTGGCTTGTTTGAAATTGAAATAATTATCGCCAGATTTATAAAATACGATTTGTTGATTAATTAAATCCAGGATATCGTCAAAGCAGTATCCGTCAGGTATATAGGTCGGAGCATAGGCATCATCCCACGTATAAATTTCCGGGTCAACAAAATTAGTGCTTTCTCCGATAGATACCCTTGTATATTCTTCGTGTTCTTCGAGTACAAGATGATAAATCGCTTCCGCAACGGTTTCCCGGACTTCCGCCGAAGCAACAACAACGGAGGAAACGGAAACAACCGCCACAAAAACAACCATTGCCGCAAACTGAAGAATCTTTTTTGAATATTTCCAAAGGGTGCGGAGGTTTTCGCTACGTTCCTTTTTGTCAAAAAGCTTCTGAACAGCCTTCGGGTCGGCGGTTTCCTCGCCAAGTTCCGAAAGGATTTTTTTGCTTTCCTCCTCAGCATAAAGCGCCATCACCTTCGTGAAAAGAAGGTCCTCGTATTTTTCGGCAATCGCTTTTTCGGAAAGATTATATGCCATTTTCTTCACCCTCCCTCATGACGGAACAGGCCTTTCTGCGCGCTCTCATAAGCGAGGTGCGGACTGCGCCTTCGGAAATTTTGAATTTTGCGGAAAGTTCCGAATCCGAAAGACCGAGTATGTATTTGAATTCGAGCAGGTTTTTATATTTTTCCGGGATTTTTTCAAGGGCGGATTTAAGTTCCACAATTGCCTCGGTTTTGAGATAAAGCTCTTCCGGAATGGGTCCATCGTCCGGGATATGACCGATTTCCTCCGATTCGATATCAACAAAATGCCAGCGGCTCTGCTTTCTGTTTTCGTCATAAGCACAGTATTTTACGGCGGACATGAGATATGCCGGAAGCTTTTTCTGTTCAACGGTCATAACCGAATCGACCCTTGCGATAAGGTCGGCAAAAACCTCCTGAACAAGCTCCTCCGCGTCCTCGGTGTTATCAAGAAGCGAAAAAGCCTTTTTCAGCATTGCGGAATAATATTTTTTATAAATCTCCGTAATAAATTCCCGCTGAAAATCGTTTTCGATGGCGGAAATCATCATTGTTATCATAAAAAACCACTTCCTTTTATATCCCAATCATACCACAGTTTTCCGCATCTTCAATATATAAGTGCGATTTGGGCGGAAAATGTTACGCAAAAATGAAAAAAGCCTTCCCCTTGAGGGGAAGGTGGCACTAAGTGCCGGATGAGGTGTTCCTTTGCATTCCGCCGAATTTTTGAACGGGCGGATAATATCCGCCCCTACGGTGAATGCGATGGATAGCAAGTCTGTCAGATTAACATCAGCCGATAATCCATAAAGAATCCCCCAGTCATTTTTAATCGCAAGCAATTAAAAATGCCAGCCCCCTTTAGGCAAGGGGGCCTTTTAAACAAAAAAGGGCGGAAAATTCCGCCCCTTTTTGAAATGTGATGTATTAAAAAACACCTCATCCGCCGCGGCTTACGCCATGCGGCACCTTCCCCTCAAGGGGAAGGCAATTTTTTTATTTGCAGACTTTGTTGTCAACTTCCTCGTGGAGTTTTGCGATGAATTCATCAAGAGCAACTGCGCCGAGGTCGCCTTCTTTTCTGGAACGGACGGCAACTTTGCCTTCTTCCATTTCCTTTGCGCCGACTACGAGCATATAGGGAACTTTTTCAAGCTGTGCTTCGCGGATTTTGAAGCCGATTTTTTCATAACGGGCATCAACTTCCGGTCTGAAGCCGCAGCGGAGAAGTTTCTTTTTGATTTCTTCGGCGTATTCGTTCTGATCCTCGGTGATGGGGAGAATACGAACCTGTTCAGGAGAAAGCCAGGTGGGAAGCGCACCGCCGTATTTTTCGATAAGGAGTGCGATGGTTCTTTCATAGCAGCCAAGAGAAGTTCTGTGGATGATGTAAGGATAAACAGCCTGGTTGTTCTGGTCGATATAGGTCATTCCGAAACGCTGGGCAAGCATCATATCGATCTGGATGGTAACAAGGGTATCTTCCTTGCCGTAAACGTTTTTGCCTTGAACGTCAAGTTTTGGGCCATAGAAAGCGGCTTCGCCTTTTTCTTCGGTATATTCAAGACCAATATCGTCAAGGATTTTTCTCATTGCGCTTTCGGCTTCTTCCCACATTTCGGGGGTACCTTCGTATTTTTCTCTGTCGTCCGGATCCCATTTGGAGAAGCGGAAGGAAAGATCTTCATAAAGGCCAACGTCGGTCATAACCTCTTTCATAAGCTTGACACAGTTTTTGAATTCTTCTTCAAGCTGGTCCGGGCGGATGATAAGGTGACCCTCGGTAATGGTGAACTGGCGGACACGGATAAGTCCGTGCATTTCGCCGGAAGCTTCGTTACGGAAAAGGGTAGAGGTTTCGCCATAACGGAAGGGAAGTTCACGATAGGAATGTTTGTCGTTAAGATATACTTGATACTGGAAGGGGCAGGTCATGGGACGGAGTGCAAAAACCTCTTTGTCTTTTTCTTCGTCGCCGAGCACGAACATATTTTCTTTATAGTGATCCCAGTGTCCGGAAACTTTATAAAGGTCGGATTTTGCCATAAG
>JAFQBT010000104.1 GCA_017399625.1 Oscillospiraceae bacterium | reverse complement strand
TAAAGCTGGGGGCTCTGGGGAAGAGCATAGAAACAACCGGGATGAACACGGGAGGGAACAAGATAGTCCCTTGCACCTTCGGGGGTGGATTTGATAAGGTCAGGAGTTTCGATCTCCATAAAGCCGTTTTCATCGTAATAATCGCGGGCGGATTTTACGATTTTGTGGCGCATCATAAGGATATTCTGCATTTCGCCGCGGCGAAGGTCAAGATAACGATATTTAAGGCGGAGATCCTCTTTTGCGTTGCAGTTATCGCTGATTTCAAAAGGAGGGGTCTGGCTTTTTGCAAGAATGAAAAGTTCGCTTACAAAAAGTTCAACTGCGCCGGTGGGGATTTCGGTGTTGACGGATTCGCGTTTGCGGATAACGCCCTTTGCTTCAAGAACAAATTCTGCTCTTACGGAAGCTGCTTTTTCAAAAACTTCTTTATCGGTGCCGTCGCCGAAAGCAAGCTGGAGAATGCCGCTTCTGTCGCGAAGGTCGATGAAGATAAGGTTGCCGAGGTCACGGGTTTTCTGTGCCCAACCGAAAACGACAACTTCTTTGCCAATGTGGCTTTCGTTGAATTCACCGCAATATGCGGTGCGGTTATAGCCGTTTATCATTTATATTCCTCCGTTACGGATAATTTATCAGAAATTGATTTCGGGCGGGATGTTGAGAGGGGTAAGGTTGGAAACCTCGTCTTCAATAACGCCCTGGAGTGCGCCGAAAACGTCGCCGAGACCTGCTTCATAAACAAATTCGATGAGTTCATCAAGCTCAACTTCTTCGGAAGTTCCTTCGGCCATGTTTTTGACTTTTACTTTTCCTTCCTCAAGTTCGGAATCGCCGATTATGCAGGAAAGTTTTGCGCCGATTTTATCGGCATATTTCATCTGCGCCTTTACGCTTCTTCCGCAAAGGTCACATTCAGCTTTGAAACCTTCTGCTCTGAGGGAGTTTACAAGGTTTGCGGCTTCGATGCTTGCCTTTGTTCCCATGGAACCGATGTAAATATCGCATTTTCCCTCTTCCGGGAAAGCAACGCCGGTGTTTTCCATAAGGAGAAGAAGTCTTTCAAGACCCATTGCAAAACCGATGCTGGGAGTTTTCGGTCCGCCGAGGAGCTCGATAAGTCCGTCATATCTTCCGCCGCCGCAAACGGTTCCCTGGGAACCGATGTTGGTGCTGACAAATTCAAAAACGGTGCGGGTGTAATAATCAAGTCCCCGGACGATGGTGGGGTTGACGGTAAACTCAATTCCAAGTTCGCAAAGGCGGTCCTTGAGTTCATCAAAATGCGCCTGGCAGTCATCGCAGAGATAATCAAGGATTACCGGTGCGTCTTCGGCAATTTTATGGCAGACGGGGCTTTTGCAGTCGAGGATTCGCATGGGGTTGCGCTCAAGCCTTTCGCGGCAGGTTTCGCAAAGTTCCTCTTCGTGGCTGCGGAAATATTCCTTAAGCGCCTCGTTATATTTTGCTCTGCATTCCGGACAGCCGATGGAGTTGATTTCGAGCTCGATGCCTTCGATCTGGAGCTGGTCAAAAATCTGGCTGACCATTGCGATCATTTCAGCATCCGCAGCGGGAGAAGCAGCGCCGACAAGTTCCGCACCGAACTGATGGAATTCGCGGAGTCTTCCTGCCTGGGGTTTTTCATAACGGAAGCAGCTGGTGAGATAGCTTGCCTTCACCGGAAGAGCACCGTTGAGAAGTCCGTGCTCAATAAGGGTGCGCATGCATCCTGCGGTTCCCTCCGGACGGAGAGTGATGGAGCGCTCGCCTTTATCGAGGAAAGTGTACATCTCCTTCTGAACAACGTCGGTGGAATCGCCGACACCTCTTGCAAAGAGTTCGGTATGTTCAAAGGTGGGGAAGCGGATTTCCCTGAAACCGAAAGTTTCCGCAACCCTCATGGCAGTTTTTTCGATGTGCTGCCATTTTGCGCTCTGTTCCGGAAGAACGTCCTGGGTTCCCCGGGGTGCTTTTGTAAGAATAGCCATAAAAATACCTCTTATATAATTTGGGTTATAATAATCGAAAATAGTTTAAAACGCGGTTATTTTATCGAAAATGGCTTGTTTAAGCCGTTTTTTAATGGAGAAGATCGCGCCAGTCGAGATCGCCGCGCTCAAGAGCATGAATAAGAGCTTCGGCGGTTGCAATGTTGGTTGCAACGGGGATGTTGTGTACGTCGCAAAGGCGCAGAAGGGTTGTGTAATCCGCATCCGGGTTCTGATTCATGGGATCACGGAAGAAAAGAAGAAGGTCAATTTCATTGCAGGCGATTCTGGAAGCGATCTGCTCACAGCCGCCGTGGCTTCCGCTGAGGAAGCGGGAAATTGAAAGACCGGTTGCGTCCGCAACAAGTTTTCCGGTTCTGGAAGTGGAACAGAGCTTGTGTTTTCCGAGAATGCCGCAGTAGGCAATGCAGAACTGGACCATAAGTTCCTTTTTGGTGTCCTGTGCGATAATTGCAATATTCATAAGCAAGCCTCCTTTTTTATTTAAAACCGAGGGGGATATTTCTGCCGCAGATCCTTTCAGAGAGGCTGCGGAAAGTCTCATAGTTCGGGCTTTCGAAGGAAAGCATTTTTCCCGAATCCATTGCGGAGCGCGTCATGGGATCTTCCCAGATAACTCCGATAAGCTGAAGTTCGGTGCCGTCGATGATTTCATCAAGATTGTTTATGGGCGAAAGATTTTTTGCCTTCTGCGGGCACCGTTCAATAACGAGCCTGCGCTGGCCGATTCCTGCGGAAGAAAGCAAAGCGCCTGCGGATCTTGCTCCGCGGATTGAGGAAGGATCCGGAGTTGCCACAACAAGGGCAAGGTCGGTGCATTCCGCCGCATTTTCAAGAGCACCGCCTATTCCGGCAGGGCAATCGAGGATGATATATTCAAAATCCGCCGAAAGCTCGGCGATGATTTTCCGGAGGATACCGGAAGTTACGGTAACCGGTTTTGCCGCCGCGGGAATAAGCGAAAGTCCTTCGCAGAAAGGGCAGGGAAGAACCGCATCCCGGATTTCGCAGGAATTGCGGATTATATCGCCCATATCGAAAAGAATGTTTTCGGAAACGCCGAGGGCAACGTCAAGACTCCGGAGACCGGAATCCAGTTCGATAAGAAGCGCCGGGTGTTTTTTTGAAGCAAAAGCTTCGCCCAAAAGCGCAGAAACGGTGGATTTTCCTGCGCCGCCTTTTCCGGAAGCAACAAGAATAGTTTTTGCCATTTCCGCACCCCCTTTTCAAACACTTATTCCATTTTATTTTAACATATTATTATTAAAGTTGCAATAAGACGAACGCGGTTTTTATCCGTCGATTTCCGCCGCGTTTTGCAGGATTTGTGCCACATTGCCTTCCCCTTGAGGGGAAGGTGCCTTTCGCGTAGCGAGGCGGATGAGGTGTGTAACATTACAATCCGCAAATTTTCGCCGGGGTTTTACAGATTGTATTAAAATTTTGCAAAAAATAAAACCGCACCTGCAGGCAGGTGCGGTTTTTGTTTAATCAATTATCAGCCCGGAGGCCAGCCGAGGTTTCTTCCGGCAAGAACGTGGAAATGAAGGTGGGGAACGGTCTGTCCCGCTTCTTCGCCGTAGTTGGTGACTACGCGGTAGCTTTCAATTCCCTGTTCCTTTGCGATTTTTGCGATAACCTCAAAGATATAAGCGACGATGCCGCTGTTTTCTTCGTTGATAACGCCTGCGCCGGTGATGTGTTCCTTCGGAATCACAAGAAAATGGGTGGGAGCCTGGGGGTCGATGTCGTTGAAGGCGAGAACTTTTTCGTCTTCATAAACTTTGCTGCTGGGAATTATTCCCGCCGCAATTTTACAGAAAAGGCAGTTTTCCATAAAGATTATGCTCCTTTCATGAATTGCCTCCCTTGTCAAAGGGAGGGGGACCGTTGCCGTAGGCACGGTGGAGGGATTCTTTTATATGAATCCCCCAGTCTTTCGCCTTTGGCGAAATCCAGCCCCCTTTAACAAGGGGGCCTTATAAGGAATTATTTATTGATGAGAAGAGTTTCAACAATTTCCGCTGCGGAAGCAAGGGCATCGTCGATCATTTCGGGATTTGCGCCGCCCATTGCGCTGTCAGGTCTGCCGCCGCCGGAACCGCCTGCCATTGCTGCGATTTCCTTGACGATTTTGCCTGCGTGTGCGCCTTCTTTAAGAGCGTTGATGCCGCATACAACGAGAACGGAAACTTTTTCGTCGTTGACGGAAGCAAGAAGTGCGATGGAATCCTGTGCGGTGAATTTGATGTGGTCGCCCATGATGCGGAGGCTTGCGGGGCTGATGCCTTCAAGTTTGGTGCAGATGAAGCGGAGTCCGCAGATCTCTTTTGCGGAAGCAAGAAGGGTTTCAACTCTCATCTTTGCAAGTTTGTTGTTGAGTTCTTCGATCTCTTTGTCTTTTGCTTTGAGTTCAGCCATAACAGCGGCGGATTTCTGAGCAACTTCGCCTACGCCGTTGACTTTAAGGTTTGCGGCGGTTTCGCCGAGGGTCCCGTTCATCTGTTCGATGTAATCAAGAACGCCGGTGCCGGTTACTGCTTCAATACGTCTTACGCCTGCTGCAACGGAAGATTCGCTGATGATTTTGAAAAGACCGATTTTGCTGGTGTTGGTAACGTGGGTACCGCCGCAGAATTCGATGGAACGTCCGGAAACATTTACAACGCGGACGGTGTCTCCGTATTTTTCACCGAAGAGAGCCATTGCGCCCATGCCCTTTGCTTCTTCGATGGGCATTTCGTTAATGTCAACGTCGAGGGAAGCAAGGATCATTTCGTTTACGACTTTTTCGGTTTCTGCAATTTCCTCTGCGGTCATTGCGGAGAAATGGCTGAAGTCAAAACGGCAGCGGTTTTCGTCAACATAGGAACCTGCCTGGTGAACATGGTCTCCGAGAACTTCGCGGAGAGCTTTCTGGAGAAGGTGGCAGGCGGTGTGGTTACGCTGGGTTGCGTTGCGGATGGATTCGGTAAGTCTTGCCCGGACACTGGAACCGGTTCTGAGGTGACCGGAGCCCATTACGCCGATGTGCATATACTGACCGGTGGGAGATTTCTTGCAGTCGGTTACGTTGAAGATGGAGGGACCGGAAGTGATGGTGCCTCTGTCGCCGACCTGGCCGCCCATTTCTGCATAGAAAGGAGTGGAATCAAGGATGATGACTGCTTCGTCGCCTTCCTCAAGTTCAGAAACAAGTTCGCCGTCCTTGAGGATTGCAAGAACTTCGGAAGCGGAATCCATTCTGTTATAGCCGACGAATTTGGTTTTTACGTCGCCGAGGGATGCAAGGCTGTCCTCAACCCAGGAAACGCCGTTTGCGGAAGCTCTTGCGTCGCGTGCGCGTTTTTTCTGGTCGTTCATAAGAACGGTGAAGCCTTCAACATCAACGGTGATGTTTTTGTCCTCAAGAATATCCTGAGTAAGGTCAAGCGGGAATCCGTAGGTATCGTAAAGTTTGAATGCAACGTCGCCGGGAAGAACGTTTTCGCCCTTTTCTTCAAGCTGTGCAACGTAATCGTTGAGGAGCTCGAAGCCCTGGTCGATGGTGCGGCAGAATCTTTCCTCTTCGGAAAGGATAACTTTTTTGATGTAGTCTGCGTGTTCAGCAAGTTCCGGATATGCAATGCGGTTTTCTTCGATAACGGTGTCAACTACCTTGTAGATGAAAGGTTCGTTGATGCCCAGAAGTCTGCCGTGGCGTGCAGCTCTTCTGAGAAGGCGTTTGAGAACATATCCGCGGCCTTCGTTTGCGGGCATAACGCCGTCGCTGATGATGAAGGTGGTGGAGCGGACATGGTCGGTGATTACACGGAGAGAAACGTCTTTAACCGGGTCATCGTGATATTTAACGCCGGCGATTTCGCCGATTTTTTTCATGATGTTCTGAACGGTGTCAACCTCGAAAAGGTTGTCAACGCCCTGCATTACGCAGGCAAGTCTTTCAAGACCCATACCGGTATCGATGTTCGGATGCTCCATGCGTTCATAGTTGCCTTCGCCGTCGGAATCGAACTGAGAGAAAACAAGGTTCCATACTTCGATGAAACGGTCGCATTCGCAGCCGACGGTGCAGTCAGGGCTTCCGCAGCCGTGTTCAACACCGCGGTCAAAATAAATTTCGGAGCAGGGTCCGCAGGGACCGGAACCGATTTCCCAGAAGTTATCCTCTTTTCCGAAACGGAAAATGCGGTCTTCGGAAAGTCCGATTACGTTGTGCCAGATGTCATAAGCCTCGTCGTCGTCCTGATAAACGGTTACATAGAGTTTTTCTTTCGGAAGTTTGATAACTTCGGTGAAATATTCCCATGCCCACGGAATAACTTCTTTTTTGAAGTAGTTTCCGAAGGAGAAGTTGCCAAGCATCTCGAAATAAGTTCCGTGGCGGTCGTCCTTGCCTACGTTATCGATGTCGGGGGTACGGATGCATTTCTGGCAGGTGGTTACTCTGTGGCAGGGGGGTTCTTCCTGGCCAAGGAACCATTTTTTCATCGGTGCCATGCCGGAGTTGATGAGAAGAAGGCTCTTGTCATCTTTCGGGAGAAGGGGAAAGCTGGGGAGTCTTTTGTGACCCTTGCTTTCAAAAAAGCTGAGGAAGCTTTCGCGGATGTCATTAACGCCCATCCATTCCATTGGTATATCATTCCTTTCAATTAAGTAACGATTTTTTGCGGGCGGAATTTTTTCGGAAAATAAAAAAAGCCTCCATCCCTGCCATTGATAAAAATGACAAAAGGGACGAAGACAAACTCCGTGGTACCACCCAATTTGCCGCAATTGCGGCCGCTTTGAACCTTTTTAACGGAAGGCAACCGCCGGAATCTCTTCCGGAAGCTCCGGGGCGGCCTTCAAAACCGTTTGCAAACCTTTCTTTCAGCGGACGAAAGGCTCTCTGTGTTGCGCGTTTTCTGATTATTCCCATCAAAGCTTATAATTATAATATTTAATTACAACAAGAATAATTATAACTGTATAAAAAGCCTTTGTCAAGCGGGAAAAAGCGGACGGAGAAAAAATAAAAACTCCGTCCGCTTTTTCGGTTTGGTGTATGAGGAAATTTTGGGGATAGCAAATAAAAAAATCAGGCAGCTTTTGCGGTATAGATTGCGGCAACTCTGTGGGCTCTTTCGCGTCTTGCGCGGCGTTTCATTGCATCGATGGCTCTGGTGCAGTTGATTGCACCCCAGATTCCGAAGGATGCCATAAAGAAGGAAAGTCCGCCGTAAACAAAAACTTCCGCATTGGTAATATTTCCAAAATCGCTTGCGCCCGCAACTCCGAGAACGCAGATGATTCCTGCTGCTGCCAAAACCTTAAAGATAAAATTCAAAACATATGTTCTTTCCATTTCATTACGTCCTTTCCTGATGTATATATGGGGTGTGTTCGATAAAATCGAACATCTGTTCTTGTTTGATGTGATTTCATTATATCACCCATTTTTCAAAAATCAATAGTTTTTTTGAAAAAAATCGAACAATCGTTCTTGTTGGTGCGATTTTGTCCTTTTAATGCAAAAAGTTCTTTTTAGATCTCTAAAAACATATATATCCCGGAAGGGAGGCGGCGGATTTGTCAAAACTTCGCAATTTTGCGCTCAATGCGGGAATACTGACCGGAACGTCACTTTCTCTCGGCGCGGTGGGCGTTATCTATAATGCATGGCTCACAAGGAACCTCGGAAGTACCGGAATGGGGCTTTTTTCGCTTATGATGGCGGTATATCGCTTTGCGGTGACCTTTGCCTGTTCCGGTTCCGGCCTTGCGGCAACGCGGCTTGTTGCAGAAGAAACCGCCCTTGGAAGGGGAAAAGGCGCTTCCTCCGCCATGAGCAAAACATTGATTTACAGCCTTTTCTTCGGCGTCATCGGGGGAGTTATCCTCTGGATTGCAAGCGATTTTGCCGCGGCTTCGATGGTGGGAGATATGCGCGCGGCAAAGCCTTTCCGGATTCTTGCGTTTTCGCTTCCATTTGTGGGTGTTTCCGCGGCTTTCAGCGGATATTTCACCGCGGTGACAAGGGTTTTCCCTTCCTCCGCGGCGCAGATTTTTGAACAGCTTTCTCAGATGGCGTTCACAGTGGCGGTTTTTGCGGTTATGAAACCGGATGATCTGGGTGAAGCCTGCGTTCTTGTTGCCGCGGGAAGCACCGTTTCGGAAGGGCTTGCGTTCCTTTTTCACTATATCCTTTATAAGACGGACCGCCGCCGTTATCCTTTTTCTGGAACCGGAGGGGAAAGCGGATTTCCGATGTGGAAGCGGCTGTGCTCAATCGCTCTTCCGGTAGGAGCATCGGCGGTTCTGCGTTCCGCTTTGAGCACGGTAAAGCATCTTCTTGTTCCGGTTTCGCTTATGAAAAGCGGAATGACGAACGAAACCGCCCTTTCTGAATACGGAATAGTCGGCGGGATGGTGCTTCCGGTGCTCATGTTCCCGTGCGCATTCCTGCTCGGATTTTCGAACCTGCTCGTACCGGAGGTTACCCAGTGCAAAGCCCTCGGACAAAGCGAAAAAATCGAAAAAATAATGGACTGCGTCTTCCGGATGACGCTGATGTTTGCTGTCGGAGTTGCGGCGGTGCTCATGTTCCGTGCGGAGGATTTTGCGTTTTTGCTCTATAATGAACCCGCCGCAGGCAAGGCAATCCGCGCTCTTGCGCCGATTGTTACGGTTATGTACCTCGATTCCGCCGTTGACGGAATACTGAAAGGTCTGGGGGAGCAGGTTGCGGTGGTGCGCTATAACGTCTATGATACCGCAATCTGCGTTGTGCTCGTCTATACCCTTGTTCCGCTTTTCGGAACCGCCGGATATCTTACAACAATAGTCATCAGCGAGATTTTCAACATGGCGCTTTCTGCCTCAAGACTTGTTTCCGTGACCGGATTCAGAGTCGATATGGTGCGCTGGGCACTTTTTCCGACCTTTGCGGCGGTTTTGAGCACGGGAATTTCCGGCGCGATGCTCAAAAACTTTGATATATTAAAAGGAGCACCGGAACTGGTGCTCACGGTGCTCATAACGGTTCTGCTTTATCTTTTGTTCCTGCGGATTTTCCGATGTATCACAAAAGAGGATATCGCCCTTGCAAAAAGCGCTTTTAAAAAATGATATGTAAGCCGCAGAAGCGGCAAAAAAATCATCCTCTGTATTTGAAGGATCTGCAGTCGGTGCATTCTGCTTTGGTGGGGTTGGTTTCGTGGCTGCCCACCTCAATATGGTCAAGGGTGCAGCAGTTGCAGTCCTTGCAGTGGTATGCGCAGTTGTTGACGTTGCATCCGATGTGTCTGTTAGCTTCCATAATAAAAACGCCTCCTTTTTGTTTTGTCTTTATTTTTAACAAAACCGGGCGGATTATTCGCAAAAGTTCTATTTCCGGAATTTTTTTCATAAAAATTCCACAACATTAAAAAATAAAGAAGCGAGGAAGGGTAATTTTATGAAAGACAGCAGCGTTTACCGCGACATTGCCGCAAGAACAAACGGAGATATATATATCGGGGTTGTGGGTCCGGTCCGGACCGGAAAAAGCACCTTTATCAAAAAATTCATGGAAACACTCGTGATTCCGAATATAGAAAACGATTACCGCCGGGAACGGGCAACGGATGAACTCCCCCAGTCCGCCGCAGGAAAAACAATCATGACCACCGAACCGAAATTCGTTCCGGAGGAAGCGGCGGAAATAAATCTTGACGGCGAAACAAATTTCCGCGTCCGGCTCATTGACTGCGTGGGATATATCGTTCCCTCCGCCATCGGATATTTTGAAAACAATGCACCCCGGATGGTGCTGACTCCCTGGTTCGAAGAGGAAATTCCGTTCAATATGGCGGCGGAAATCGGAACGGATAAGGTGATAAAGGAACATTCCACCATCGGTCTTGTGGTGACTTCCGACGGTTCCATAACCGATATCCCAAGGGAGGAATATCACGATGCGGAACAGCGTGTCATCGCCGAACTCAAAAGTATTGAAAAGCCCTTTGCGGTGATTCTGAACTGCGAAAATCCCGATTCCGCCGAATCAAAAAACACCGCCGCGGAAATGGAAAAGGAATACGGCGTTCCGGTGATTCCGCTCAACTGCGTGAAAATGACCGAAAACGATATTAAGAATATCCTTGCCGGCGTTCTCGGAACCTTCCCGGTGCGGGAAATTGCCGTTGATATCCCGAAATGGCTCATCGGTCTTGAAAAGGACCACTGGCTCCGGAAAGCGGTTGTTGAACCGATTGTTTCCGCTGCCGGAAAAATCACGAAAATCTCCGGGGTGCGGGAGCTGATTCCGGAAATTTCCGCCTGCGAACACGTCAAAGACGCTTCGGTCAAAAATATCGACCTCGGAAGCGGAAGGGCGGATATCACCGTTATCATCAATCCGGAGCTTTTCTATAAAATCCTCAGCGAGGAAACGGGGCTTGAGATAAACGGCGAAAGCGGACTTATGCCCTGCATGCGGGAACTTGCGGAGATAAAGCGGAAATATGACCGCATCCGGGGTGCTCTTGATCAGGTGGAAGCGGTGGGCTACGGAATCGTTATGCCGACCATTGATGAACTGACCCTTGAGGAACCGGAAATTGTTCGCCAGGGCGGAAAATACGGCGTAAAGCTCCGTGCGTCGGCGCCTTCGGTTCATATGATGCGTGCGGATATCACAACGGAGGTTGCGCCCATAGTCGGAAGCGAAAAGCAGAGCGAAGACCTCGTCCGCTATCTTCTTGATGAGTTCGAGGAGGACCCGGCAAAAATCTGGGAATCCAACATCTTCGGAAAATCCCTCCATGAACTGGTGAACGAAGGACTCCACACAAAGCTCAGCCGCATGCCCCAGGAAGCAAGGCTCAAGCTCCAGGAAACCATAAGCCGCATCATCAACGAAGGCTGCAGCGGGCTTGTATGCCTGATTCTATGATAAAAAGGTACTCTCATTTCGGCAAACGGGGCTGTCCTTCGGGTTGCCTGAAATCCCTCTTCCGTCTTTCCTGCAACAAGCTGCAGAAAATCCACCTTCCCCTCCGGGAAGGCTGAATAAAAAATGCCGGCTCAAAGAGCCGGCATTTTTATTTTTTACGCTTTAATCTTATCTGATGATTCCGCCGTCTTTCATGATTGCGCGGAGTTTTTCAATAGCAACTTTTGCTTCTGCAACAAATGCATCTGCGGTGCCTTCATCGGGGTTGATTTTGCGAATCTGGGATTCGATGTAATCAACGGTTTTGATCATAGCGGTAGAGTTTTCAATCTGATCTTCAATTCTGAGCATTTTAGCATCCTCCAGACATAATTAGATGGATATATTATAACACGGGTTTTTCAAAAAAGAAAGACATAAAACCCATTTTTTGAAAAAATATTTTTGCGTTATTCAACGGATTTAAGCGATTCCACCATGCTTACCTTCTTAAGGCGGAAATACATGATCCGGTTGACCGCAAATGCGAAGAAAATCGTCATGGCGAATGCCGCGGCAAACGCCCAGAGGGGGATAACTCTTCCGAACATAATGTCGTCCGTCTGGATCGCTCCCATTACGAAGGAATGGAGCCATATTCCAAGAACAAGCCCCGCTCCCGCGCCGAGAACCGAAAGAATTATATTTTCCCGGAAAACATAGGCGGAAACCTCGTTGTCATAAAAACCGAGGACCTTGATGGTTGCAATTTCCCGGATGCGCTCGGTGATGTTGATGTTCGTAAGGTTATAAAGAACAACAAAAGCAAGCGCCGCCGCGCAGACGATTATCAGTAAGACGATATAGTTGAGGTTCTCCACAACGCTTTTGAAGGACTCCATGGAGGTTCTCGAGAATGTGAGGGCAAGAACCCCGTCAAAGGACATAAGCCTGTTTGCAAGTCTGTCCTGGGATTCCAGACCGTTATCGGACATAACGGAAAAAACGCTGTTTGCGCTGAATTTTTCGCCGGAAAGCTCCTCAAAATATTCCCCGCTCATATAGATGAAATGCATTGCATAGTTTTCCGCAACCGCATCCACCTCTGCGGTAAATTCCATATCGTTGCAGTAAAAAGTAAATTCATCACCGGGCGCAAGACCGAATTTATCCGCAAAGCGTTCGGTTATGATAACGCCGCTGTCCGAAAGTTCATATCTTTCGCCGGAATCGCTGCTCCGGAAAATTATCATTTCCCCAAGGGAATCCGCATCCTCCGCCGCAACAAGTGTAAGATTCTGGATTCCGTTATAGCTTGCGGACATCATATATGCCGGAAGATTCTTTTTTGAAATTTTGTTGTCATCAAGTTCTTCAAAAACCTCGTCGGTTTTTTCTTTGCCGGAATCTGAATCCAGCGAAACAATAAGGTCATAGTTGAAAATCTCGCTGTATTGCTTTTCAAAAACAACGGAAATGGAGGAAAGCAGTCCGAAACCGGTAAGAGTAAGGGCGGCGCAGCCTGCAATTCCGAGAATGGTCATAAAAATCCTCTTTTTATATCGGAAAAGGTTCCGGACGGTGACTTTTTTTGTGAAGTTGAGCCGGTTCCAGATGAAGGGGATTTTTTCAAGAAGAACGCGCTTTCCTGCTTTCGGGGCCTTTGGACGCATAAGTCCCGCGGGACTTTCCCGAAGCTCCGCATATCCCGCCATGAATACCGCAAGGGTCGTGCAGAAAACGCAGATTCCGATTACAAGAACACACATAAGGGGCATTGCGGTCATCTCAAGGGGCGGAACGATATAGCGCATTCTGTATGCGTAATAAATGATAAGCGGGAAAACCACCGAGCAAAGGGCAATTCCGAAAACGGAACCGCTTATGCTTGCAAAGGCGGAATAGACCATATATTTCAGGAGGATCGCGCCTTTTCCGTAACCGAGAGCTTTCATGGTTCCGATCTGGGTGCGCTGTTCCTCGACCATTCTTGTCATGGTGGTAAGGCAGACAAGCATTGCAACAAGGAAGAAGAAAACCGGGAAGACCCTTCCGACGCTTTCGATGATATAAACATCGCTTTCGTAGGAACTGTAACCCGGGTTGTCGTCACGGGTGAAAACATACCATTTCGGATCCTTAAGGCTTTCAAGCTCCTCTTCCGCATCGGCAATTTTCCGTTTTGCGTCGGCAATTTCGGTTTCCGCTTCGGCCTTTGCTTCCTCAAATTCCGCAAGGCCTTCTTCATATTCCTCTCTGCCTTC
Source organism: Oscillospiraceae bacterium (assembly GCA_017399625.1). Taxonomy (GTDB): domain Bacteria; phylum Bacillota; class Clostridia; order Oscillospirales; family Ruminococcaceae; genus UMGS1668. The sequence goes on along the minus strand of JAFQBT010000104.1, from coordinate 9,379 downwards.
CGCAAGTTCCTTTTCTGAATCCCGGAGGGTCACAAAGGCATCGTCAAGCTGTTTTTTTGCGTCCTCAAGTTCCTTTTTGCCGGAAATTTTCTGCTCCTCAAGCTCCTTCCAGCCTTTCGAAACTTCCGCTTCCGCATTCTGGAGCTGGCGCTTTGCGGATTGGAGTTCCTTTTCCGCATCAAGAAGCTGTTCATAACCGGCAATTGCCGCGTTTATTTGGGCAAGCTGGGCTTCAAGCTGTGCAATCATCCAGTCCATTCCCGGAAGCCTGCTGAGGGATTCGATGGTTTTTTCAAGGTAATCCTGCATGGAATAAAGGGTGTTTATGGACATTCCGGTCTGGGCAAGTCCGGCTTCAAACTGGGCAAGACCTTCCTCATATTCCGCAAGACCTTTCTGATACTGGCGCCAGCCGGCGGAAATTTCCGATTCCGCATCCCGGAGCTGTTTTTCGCCTTCGGCAATGCCATCTTCAAAAAGGACGATTCCTTCGTTATAATCATCAAGACCGCTGTAATATTCCGCCCAGCCGTCCTTTATCTTCTGCTCGCCTTCGGAAATTTCCCGCTCCGCATCCGCAAGTTCCTTCTCCGCATCCGCAAGTTTCTTCTCCGCATCGGCAATTTCCTTTTTTGCATCTGCAAGTTCATCGTTTGCGGATTTTTTTATTTCCCGGAGCCTTGCGGGAGCTCTTTTTGCGGCAAGGGCTTCGAAAACATCCGCGGATTCTTCCGCAAGAAGGGTGTATTCATCGGAAAAGGCGGAAAGCCCTTCGGTGGAATCAAGGGTTATATAAACCTCCGTGAAAACATCGAGAACGAAGTTTTCCTCTGGAATCATTATATAGGTATCGGCGGAACCGTCGCCGATGGTGGAATTTCCTCTGTCATAGGCGATATACTGTGGGCTCATGACGATTCCCACAACTTCCCATTCGGAGCGCTCAAGACTGTCGCCGATGGGGTCGTCCGGATCGGTGGTATAGACCGAAACCGTATCGCCGATTTCGTGAACAAATTTCATCTGGTCGTGCATTTCAACAACGCATTCGTCCGGATTCTTCGGGAGCCTTCCGTCAAGGAGGATTACCTCGTTCATTCCGGAATCCGGAAACGCCATAAGCTTTGCAATAAGACCGGCGTTTTCCTCGTTTTCAACAAAAACATCCTTGGAATATGAAGGATAAATATCCCGGATACCTTCGGTTTCCTCAATGGCCTCAATATCCTTTTCGTTGAAGCCATAGGTTGAAACAAGCCGGATATCCATAAGATTCTGCTCCCGGAAATAGTTATCCTGGGTAAGGAGCATGTCCGGACAGGTCACCTTTAATCCGGCAAAAAAACCTGCGCCAAGGGCAATTATCGCAAAAATCGAAAAGAATCTGCTTTTTGTCTTTCCGATTTCCCGGAAAATATCTTTAAGAAATGCCGATTTCATAAAATCTTCCCTCCTCTCATCGGAAAATAAAAAATCACCATTCGATTTCCTCGATGGGGGTGGGGTTTTCGTTGATTTCAATTCCGGTTACCTTGCTGCTGTTGATGTGGATAACTTTATCAGCCATGGGGGTGAGGGCAAGGTTATGGGTGATGACTATGACGGTCATTCCGTCGATGCGGCAGCAGTTCTGGAGAAGCTGGAGAATCTGTTTTCCGGTAACGTAATCCAGCGCACCGGTGGGTTCGTCGCAAAGCAGAAGCTTCGGGTTCTTTGCAAGAGCCCTTGCAATGGCAACCCTTTGCTGTTCACCGCCGGAAAGCTGGGCAGGGAAGTTGTTCATCCTTTCCGCAAGTCCCACTTCGCGAAGAACCGCTTCCGGGTGGAGCGGGTCCTTGCAGATCTGGGAGGCAAGCTCGACGTTTTCCTTTGCGGTAAGGTTCTGGATAAGATTATAGAACTGGAAAACAAAGCCGATGTCGTGCCGGCGGTATGTGATGAGTTCGTGATTGGAATATCTTGCAATGTTTCTTCCGTCAACAATAATGTCCCCTTCGTCGCAGGTATCCATTCCGCCGAGGATATTGAGAATTGTTGTTTTTCCTGCGCCGGAAGGACCGACGATTACAACAAATTCGCCTTTTTCAATGTCAAAACTGACGCGGTCGGAAGCCGTGATAGTAACTTCACCCATTTTATAGCGTTTGCAGACGTTTTTAAGACTTACAAAGCTTTCCAAAAAATCACCCCGGATAATAAAAGTTTGTAATAAAATGAATTTTATGCTATTATATAAAAAATAAGTTTTTCTGAACCTGATAAGTTTTTCCGAACCGCTTATTTTAAATAATTATACATCATAAATTTGAATAAATCTACAATTGCGAAGGGGATTTTATGAAACTTATTGGTTTTTATAATTATACCGTAATACTCACATATCTCGGCGCGGCGGCGGCGGTCTGCGGAATTTTCTTTTCCGCCTCCGGCTATCCTTTCTGGGGAGTCATCTGCCTTCTTTTTGCGGGTCTTACGGATATGTTCGACGGAAAAGTTGCTTCAACAATGAAGCGCACTGATGCTGAAAAAGCCTTTGGAATCCAGATAGATTCCCTTTGCGATCTTGTAAGTTTCGGCGTTCTTCCTCTCGCAATCGGTTACGGAATCGGTCTTTCCGGAATCCTTTTCTATGTTTCAGCGGCGGCATATCTCCTTTGCGCGGTGATCCGCCTTGCATATTTCAACGTTGACGAAGCCCAGCGCCAGAAATCCGAAACCGGAAGAAGAAAAACCTATTACGGACTTCCGGTAACCTCCTCGGCGATCCTTTTTCCCGCGGTTTTCGGATGCAGCACCTTCCTCGGCGACATAATGCCCATTGTCTATCAGCTTGGAATTTATGTCTGCGCGGCGGCTTTTATCACAAAATTCAGACTTCCGAAACCGGATAAAAAAGGAATCCCCCTCCTTGTCCTCCTCGGAATTGCGGTCCTCGTTCTTGTAATAGTGAGCGGGCTTAAATAAAAAAACAAAGGCACCCGGAAGGGTGCTTTTTTATTCCAAAAGCCTTCCCCCTGAGGGGAAGGTGGATTTTTTGGCTTTGCCGAAAAGGACGGATGAGGTGTTCCTTCGCAAACCGCCGTATTCTGAACGGAAGGATAATATCCGCCCTCATATTGATTTTACAGAACCATCGAAATACAGCCGTCATCGGATAAGAATCCCCGGTCTGCTTCGCAGACAGCGCCCCTTAACAAGTGAGCTTTTTTAATAAAAACCCCTTTTGTAACAACTTCCGGAAAAAGTTTAACCAAACTGGTTTTGGATTGTAACCAAACCGGAAGAACTTCATCACAAACTCATCACAAACGAAGGGTATTATATAACCAGAGCAAAAAAGAGCAGAGATGTTAGTTTCCGAGCAATTCTAACAGCTTGAACCGGCGAGTCGAAAGACCCGCCGTCTTTTTTTTATCCGGAAATCACGCGCAAAAAAGCCGTGCTCAAAACTGAGCACGGCTTTTATCTTTTTGAGAATCAGAATCCGAGAAGACCTGCACCGATGATTCCCGCGGAGTTTCCGAGGGATGCTTTGATTACCTTCGGGACCTCGATGGTTTCGTTTGCAAGGCAGAGTTCATGGACTTTTTCGTTGAGCGGATCAAGAAGGGAAGCACCCTGGTTGCTCACTCCGCCGCCGAGAACAACAACTTCCGGACGGAAAAGGTTGATAATTCCGGAAATTCCGTCTGCAAGATAGCTGATATACTGTTCAACAACGGCCTTGCCGGTTTCGTCGCCTTGGTCTGCCGCATCAAAAGCGGTTCTTCCGCCGATATTATCAAGGTTTCCTTCGCACATTTCCCAGATGATGGATTCCGGATGCTGTTCAGCAGCTTCGCGGGTTTCGCGCTTGAGAGCATTTGCGCTTCCGTAAATTTCAAAGCAGCCTTTTTTTCCGCAGCCGCAGGTAACGCCGTTATGAACAAGCGGAATATGACCGAATTCACCGCCGAAACCGTTGCAGCCGGGGAAAAGTTTTCCGTCAATAACAACTCCGCCGCCGATTCCGGTGCCGAGGGTTATCATAATAAGGCTTCTGAACTGTTTTCCGGAACCGGAATGATATTCGCCCATGGCGGCGCAGTCCGCATCGTTTCCGAGATATACCGGAAGACCGATTTTTTCCTCAAGGAAGGAAACCGCGTCAACGTTGTGCCAGTTGATGTTTGCCGCAAGGATTACCGGACCTTTTGGACCTTTTATAAGTCCGGGGATGCCGATTCCGACGAAAACGATTTCGGAAGGATCGATTCCGCAATCCGCAATGCACTGTTTTGTGCCTTCGGCCATCTGGGTAAGAAGGGCTTCGGGATTTTTGTTATCCTCAACCGGAACGCTGGTTTTGAAAACAAGTTCGCCTTCTTCGCTGACAATGCCGATTCCGATGTTGGTACCGCCAAGGTCGATTGCTGCTGAATATTTCATATTGCACACTCCTCTGGAAAAATTATTCATAGAAAATATTGCGGCGGCGGTGGACATGAACGCTCAGAACAAGTCCGATGCCGAGATAGGTGATCGCAATGGAAGTTCCTCCCGCGCTGAGGAGCGGAAGGGTGATTCCGATTACCGGAAGGATGCTTATGCACATTCCGATGTTGATTATGCACTGGAAAAAGAACATTGCAAAAACGCCGTAGCAGATATATGCCCCAAGGGGATCAAGGGCGTTTTTTGCGTCGATTATGCAGCGGAAACAGATTCCGAAAAGAAGCGAAAGAACGGAAAGTGCGCCGACGAATCCGAGCGCCTGGCAGATGAACGAAAAAACAAAGTCGTTGTGCATTTTCGGAACGTACCAGTAATCCGCCTGAAAAAGTCCTTCGCCCTGGAGCTGACCAAGACCGATGGAAATCCTGCTGAGCCTTTGCTGATAGTCCGCGCCCAAAGGATCCGCATATTCGGTAAAATAAACCGCAAGGAACCGGGTCCGCTGGTCCTGGGTAAGGAAATACTGCCATACAATCGGGATTGCGGCGGCAACAAGAGGAACTGCCGCAACTATGTATTTCCAGCTGAGCCCTGCGGCAAAAAGCATTGTCAGGAAAATAAATCCGAAGATAAGCGCCGTGCCGTCGTCGCCCTGAAAATGTATCAGGATAACCGGAAAAGCACCGTGGATTCCAAGAAGAACAAGGTTCGCTGGCTTGTTGACCTGCCCGTAAACCTTCGAAAGATGGTAGGCAAAGCTCATGATGAAGCAGATTTTGAGGAGCTCCGAAGGCTGGAAGGTAAGTCCGAAGGGAAGCCGGAGCCACGCTCTGTCGTCGATGGTTTCGTCAACCTGCATTCCGATGAAGAAGGTCAGGATTACAAAGAAAACCGAAAGCGGCATATAAAGCTTCCATAGCTTTGTCATAAAATGATAATCGATGTTGGAAATTACTATTGCCGCGGAAATTCCGAGAAGGGAAGCGATTATCTGAACAAGGGCAACCCTTTCGGTTATCTGGAGGGTGGCGGCCTGTTTTGATTCAACAAGGGAATACTGGCAAAGGATTCCCACAGCGGAGATTGAAAGGCAGAAGAAAAGAAGCCATTTATCCACTGCGGTAAAATATTTTTTTATAAAAACCCGTATCTTTTTCAAAATCGGCCTCCTTTCCTTTTGAGGCCCCCTTGTTAAAGGGGGCTGGATTTTCATTCGCCTGCGAATGAAAAGACTGGGGGATTCATTCGCGAAACAATGCGGATTACGGTTTTAATATAATCGGAGCATTTAGTGTTCGATAATTCGAAAAGCAAATATCTATTTTATTATAATAACATTTTAACACAAATTTGTAAACGGTGGTTAACCCATTATGAACAAACTATTTTCTTCCTGTAATTATTTCAGGATATTTTAATTCTTGCTGTTGCGAAAAACGGCAAAATATAGTATTATATTTAGTTGGAGATTACAGAAAAGGAGGCGGCGCCCCGATGGAAAAAATTATAACAAAATCCGAAGCGGAAACCGCCGCTTTTGCAAGGGAATTTGCAAAAACCGTTGCTCCCGGAGATATAATCGCATTCAAAGGCGGACTCGGAGCGGGAAAAACAACTTTTACCCGCTATATGTGCGAAGCGCTTGAATGCCGGGACGACGTTTCAAGCCCGACTTTTGCCCTTGTTCATTGCTACCGCGCAAAATTTCCGGTCTGCCATTTTGATATGTACCGTATCAATACCTTCGACGACCTTTATTCCACCGGATTTTTCGATTATCTCGATTCCGGAGCCGTGCTCGTTATTGAATGGAGCGAAAACATAATCGATTTCATCGGAGATGAAAAAATAATCACCGTTGAGATAAAACGCCTCGGCGATTCCGAAAGGGAAATCACCGTTGAAAGGGGAGAAAGCTGAAAAAAATGAGGATTCTCGGTTTTGATACTTCCGCAAAGGCGGCTTCCGTTGCACTTTCCGAAAACGGAAAACTCATTTCTGAATTTTATCTTGACAGCGGCTTTACCCACAGCGAAACCGTTCTTCCGATGGCAAAAGCCGTTCTCGATGCCGCAAGGATAACCCCTGCGGATATCGATCTTTTTGCGGTCAACTGCGGTCCCGGTTCCTTTACCGGACTTCGCATCGGAATTGCGGCGGTGAAAGCCCTTGGAATGAGCCTTGAAAAACCCTGCGCCGCGGTTTCAACTCTTGAAGCCCTTGCCCATAATATGCAAAGTTCCGAAGGAATAATCTGCGCCGCCATGGATGCAAGATGCAGCCAGGTCTATACAGCTTTTTTTGAAAGCGACGGAACAAACCTGACCCGCCTTTGCGATGACAGAGCAATTTCCACAGATGAGCTTTTTGAGGATATCAAAAAAATCGTTGCGGAAAAAGGCGGAAAAGTCTGGCTCGTGGGCGACGGAGCCGCTCTTTGCCGGAAAAAAATCGGCGGGGAATTTGTAAAAACCGCACCTTCCCAGCTTGTTCTCGGACATGCTTCCGGAACATGCGCCGCAGCGCAGAAGCTTTTTGAAAAAGGTGAAACAGTTTCCGCAGGGGAACTTGTTCCGAATTATCTTCGCCTTGCCCAGGCGGAAAGAGAAAAACTTCAGAAAGAAGGTAAATTATGATCGCATTGGGTTCTGACCACGGCGGCTACCTCTATAAAGAGGAACTTAAAAAACACCTTGATGAAAAAGGAATCGAATATATCGATTTCGGTACCGACAGCACCGCTTCCTGCGATTATCCCGTCTATGCGGAAAAAGTCTGCAGGGCTATCCAGTCCGGCGAATGCGAAAAAGGAATCCTCATCTGCGGAACCGGAATCGGCATGAGCATCTGCGCAAACAAATTCAAAGGAATCCGCGCGGCTTGCTGCGGCGACCATTTTTCCGCTGAATTCACCAGAAAACACAACGATTCCAACGTCCTTTGTATGGGAGCAAGAACAATCGGCGCCGGCGTTGCCCTTCAGCTTGCGGATATTTTCCTCTCCACCGAATTTGAAGGCGGACGTCACCAGAAACGCGTTGATATGATCACCGCTTTTGAGGAAGAATAACATGCCCGTTATATCAAAATTTGATTACGATAATTTTTACGACATATTTTTTAAGGGGGAACCATGTATCATGAAAAAACCTTTCATTCTTGACCATCCGCTTGTTCAGCACAAACTCTCCATCCTCAGAAGAACCACCACCGGAACCAAGGATTTCCGCGAACTCATAAGCGAAATCGGCACTCTTCTTTGCTATGAAGCAACCCGCGACCTTGAGCTTGAACCTGTTGAAATCGAAACCCCTATGTGCAAATGTACCGCAAAACAGCTTAAAGGCAAAGCTCCCGTAATCGTTCCGATCCTCCGCGCAGGTCTCGGAATGGTTGACGGCGTCCAGAAACTTATGCCCAGCTCCAGAGTCGGTCATATCGGCCTTTACCGTGACGAAGAAACCGCACAGCCCATCGAATATTTCTGCAAACTTCCCGTTGATATTGCGGATTGCAGAGTTTTCCTTGTTGACCCGATGCTTGCAACCGGCGGCAGCGCTATCGACGCAATCGGTCAGCTTAAAAAACGCGGTGTAAAAGATATCAGCTTCCTCTGCATCATTGCCGCCCCGGAAGGCCTTGAAAAACTCAACGTTGCTCATCCCGATGTACAGATTTACTGCGCGGCACTTGATGAGCGCCTTAACGAAGTAAACTACATTCTTCCCGGTCTCGGCGACGCAGGCGACAGAATTTTCGGTACCAAATAATGAAAATAATGTCCGTCGATTTCGGCGACGCAAGAACCGGAATCGCCATGTGCGATAAAACGGAATTTCTTGCTTCGCCCATAACCGTTATCCACGAAAAACGCTTTGAGCACGCAATCGAAAAAACCGCCGCAGCCGCAATCGAAAACAAAGCGGAAGCGGTAATTGTCGGTCTGCCGCTCAACATGAACGGTTCCGAAGGTCCCCGCGCGGAACTTTGCCGTGAATTTGCCGCAAAGCTCGGCGAAAAAATCTCTGTTCCCATAAGAATGTGGGACGAGCGCCAGACAACCATTTCCGCCGCCGGTTTTCTTAACGAAACCGACACCCGCGGTAAAAAGCGCAAAGCGGTTATCGACGCCGTTGCGGCCGTCATAATCCTTGACAGCTATCTCCAATGGCGCAAAAACCACCCCGGCGAATTTTAACTGCGCCCCTTGTCAAAGGGGAGAGGGCCACATCGCGTAAGCGGTGGCGAGGGGATTCTTTTGCGGCTTTTTATAGCAAGTCGCTGGATGGATTCATAAAACGACAAAAGCTCCCTGCTTTCGCAGGGAGCTTTTTTTTTTGCCTCACCTGAAAGGGGAGGTGGCATTTTCGAAGAAAATGACGGAAGGGTTTTTCCGCATTGAGCACGTTATATTATTGTAGGGCGGGGCAAGCCTCCGCAATACAACAAATCTGCTATATCAAGATAACTCGCGTATCGCAGAAAAACACCTCATCCGTCTTTTCGTTTGTGAAACAAACGAAAATCCACCTTCCCCTCAAGGGGAAGGCTGATAAAAAAAGCGCCGCCCTCCGGATTTTCGGAAGGCGGCACTTTTTTCGGTTTGTTTTTTTGAAAAGAAAAGAGGGGAAAGCGATGAAAAAATTTTCGACTTTGTTTGTTGCTGTGATTATATTATAGTGTTAAAATATGAGCATATTTCGGGGATTTTTTTAATAAAATGTAAAGATATATTCCAAAAAGGACTTTTTCGGATAATCCGAAAAAGTCCTTTTTGGCGTGACCGGAAAATAAGCCGGGTTCTGTATTGACGACAATCTATCTTCGCCGCCGGTCGCCCGTGCGGCTTTAATGCCACCTTTGCGAAGCGCACCGGGCCGGTGCGTTGTTCTTCTGTACGGTGTTGCTCCGGATAGGGTTTACAGACCCTCTATGTTACCATAGG
>JAFQBT010000103.1 GCA_017399625.1 Oscillospiraceae bacterium | reverse complement strand
TCCCTCTTCGGGAATGGGAGCCGGTCCGTGGTGGGGTCCTTTGGTAACGGGACACATCCTTTCGACATCTTTTGAGCAGTTCATGTTTTTGCCCCTCTCATTATGTAAATTTTTGCTTTTGCACAAATTTTTCCGCAAACCCGGGGAAACATCCCCCGAATTTACGCCATATTAATTATATATAAAAACGGCGGGTAAATCAATAGGCATTTTATTCCCCGGTTTTTAATAAAATTCGGGGTTTTTAAGGATTTTTGTCAATTTCGTCGTTTTTTATTTCACCAACTGGGCAAAAATGATAAAAACCGCCCTTTCTCCCTTTGTAAAAAAGTGCAAAAGGCGCGAAAAACCCTTTCTTTTTATGCATTTTTTCTAAAAGCCCGCCCATATTGAACTTGCGGAAATCATCGCAAATACCGTAGGGGCGGATATTATCCGCCCGTTTTTTGACAAAAAGCCCCCCTTGCCTAAAGGGGGGTGGTTTTGGCTTTGCCAAAACCGGGGGGATTCTGTTGAAATTACCGGCTGAATTTAACGGGATAGGATTACAATCCCTCCGTCACCTTCGGTGACACCTCCCTTTGCACAAGGGGGGCTTTTGTTACGGCGGGTGTCATCATGATTACTGTAGGGGCGGATATCATCCGCCCGTTTTTTGAACCGCCGTGCCACGGTAGGGAACGGTCTTGACCGTTCCGCAAAAAATCCGCTTATTTTTAATTGGACAGGGTTTTCCCTTCATCCGTCAAAACCTTCGGTTTTGCCACCTTCCCCCAAGGGAAGGCTGATTACCTCGGCGGAAAACAGATAATAATTCCGCGTTGAAAATGTTTACACTCCGTTAATTGACTTTATAATATATTAGGGGTAAAATAATATTTTAGACTGGTATATTATTTCCATTTTTCAAAAAAGGAGAATTTTTAAATGGGATTTCTTGATAAAATCTTCGGAAACTATTCCCAGAGGGAGCTCAAAAGAATAGAGCCCATCGTGCAGAAGGTTCTCGATCTTGAGGAAACCTACCGCGCCATGAGCGAAGCGGAACTCAAAGGGCAGACCGCCCTTCTCAAAGCAAGACTTGCAGATGGCGAAACACTCGACGATATCCTTCCGGAAGCTTTTGCGGCCTGCCGCGAAGCCTGCGACCGCGTTCTCGAAATGCGTCCCTATCCGGTGCAGATAATCGGCGGTATCATCCTTCATCAGGGCAGAATTTCCGAAATGAAAACCGGTGAAGGCAAAACCCTTGTGGAAACCCTTCCCGCATATCTCAACGCACTCACCGGCGAAGGCGTCCATATCGTAACCGTCAACGATTACCTTGCAAAGCGCGACTCCGAATGGATGGGCAAGGTCTTCGGATATATGGGTCTTTCCGTCGGTCTTGTAATCCACGGCGTTTCCAACGATGACCGCAGAGCCGCCTATGCCGCAGATATCACTTACGGCACAAACAACGAATTTGGCTTCGACTACCTCCGGGACAACATGGTAACTTATAAGGAAAACCGCGTCCAGAGGGGTTTCAGCTATGCCATCGTTGACGAGGTGGACTCCATCCTCATCGACGAAGCCAGAACTCCGCTTATCATCTCCGGTCACGGCGACAAATCCACCGATCTTTACCAGAAGGCGGACCGCTTTGCACGCACTCTTTCCGCAATCCGCGTAAAAGAGCACGATTCCAAGGAGGAAGTTGACAGCATCGAAGCGGACTATATCGTTGACGAAAAGGCACACAACGCAACCCTCACCCCTCGCGGCGCAAAGAAAGCGGAAACCTATTTCAACGTCGAAAACATCAACGATGCGGATAACATGACCCTCCTCCACCATATCAACCAGGCGATAAAAGCCCACGGCGTTATGAAAAGGGATACCGATTACGTTGTAAAAGACGGCGAAGTCATAATCGTTGACGAATTTACCGGACGCCTTATGCTCGGAAGACGCTATAACGAAGGCCTTCACCAGGCAATCGAGGCGAAAGAGGGCGTTACCGTTGCAAGAGAAAGCAAGACCCTTGCAACCATCACCTTCCAGAACTACTTCAGAATGTATAAAAAACTTTCCGGCATGACCGGTACCGCCATGACCGAAAGCGACGAATTCCGCGAAATCTACGGTCTTGACGTTGTGGAAATCCCCACCAACAAACCGGTTATCCGCGAAGATATGCCCGACGTTGTTTATAAAAACGAGAGAGGAAAATTCCATGCAGTAATTGACGAAATTGTTGATGCTCATGCGAAAAACCAGCCCGTTCTGGTCGGTACCGTAACCATCGAAAAATCCGAGATCCTCAGCTCCATGCTCAAGCGCCGCGGTGTTCCCCATAACGTGCTCAACGCAAAGCACCACGATAAGGAAGCAGAAATCGTTTCCCAGGCGGGTACCCCCGGTGCGGTAACGATTGCGACCAACATGGCCGGACGAGGAACCGATATCATGCTCGGCGGCAACGCGGAATTTCTTGCAAAGGCGGAAATGCGGAAACTCGGCTATGACGAGGAAATGATAAGCGCCGCCACCGCATATTTTGAAACCGGCGCGGAGGATATCCTTTCCGCAAGGGCGCATTATTCCGAACTTCTCCATAAATTCAAGGCGGAAATCGCACCGAAGGCGGAGGAAGTCCGCAATGCCGGCGGTCTTTATATCATCGGCACCGAACGCCACGAATCCCGCCGTATCGATAACCAGCTCCGAGGAAGAGCCGGACGTCAGGGTGACCCGGGTAAAACCCGCTTTTTCATCTCCCTCGAGGATGACCTTATGCGTCTTTTCGGCGGACAGAGAATCCAGAGCCTTATGGAAACCCTCCGCATCGAAGAGGATATGCCCATTGATATGAAGATGCTCAGCGGCACCATCGAAAATGCCCAGAAAAAAGTTGAGGGCAGAAACTTCGAAACCCGAAAGAGCGTCCTTCGCTTTGATGACGTTATGAACCAGCAGCGCGAAATCATCTACGGACAGCGCGGAAAGGTTCTTGAGGGCGAGGATATAAGCGATTATATCGCCAATATGCGCCGCGAATCCGTTGAAAAAACCGTCGATATCTATCTTGCAAACGACGAAAGCAAAAACGACTGGAACATCGACGGACTCCGTGACTATTATCTCGGCTGGATGCTCACCGACGGCGACCTCCGCTTCACAAAAGAGGAATTTGCCGGCATCACCAAGGCGGAAATCACCCGAATCCTTTCCGACAGAATGGAGGAAATCTATTCCCGCCGCGAGGAAATGTTCACTTCCGAAGTCATGCGCGAACTGGAACGCGTTGCCCTTCTCCGGAACGTTGACCTCAAATGGATGGATCACATCGACGCCATGAGCGACCTCAAACAGGGAATCTATCTCCGGAGCTATGCCCAGCATGACCCGGTTGTTGAATACAGAATCGAGGGCTTCGATATGTTCGACCAGATGATCGAAGCAATCCGCGAGGATACCGTCAAAATGCTCATGACCGTCCGCATCAAGGCAGCTCCGCAAAGGGAACAGGTTGCCGTTCCGGTTGAAACTTCCGGCGACGGAAGCGTTTCCGCAACCGTTACCAAAAAGAAAAAAGTCGGCAGAAACGATCCCTGCCCCTGCGGAAGCGGAAAAAAATATAAACACTGCTGCGGTAGATAAAATGGCAGTGCTGAATCTTGTTCTTGTTGAACCCCAGATCCCCCAGAATACAGGCAACATTGCCAGAACCTGCGCCATAACCGGCGCAAGGTTACATATAGTCCGCCCCATGGGCTTTGTTATCGACGATAAAAAGCTCAAAAGAGCGGGGCTTGATTACTGGGATAAGCTGGATATAACTTTTTACGATAATCTTGCGGATTTTTTCGCAAAAAACAGCGGTGATTTCTTCTATTTCACCACAAAAGGGCTCCACCGCCATTCCGACGTTTCCTATCCGGAGGGGTGCTACCTCTTTTTCGGAAGGGAGGACGCCGGGCTTCCGGAATCGCTTCTTTTCGAAAATCCGGGAACGGCGGTGCGTATTCCCATGCGTCCCACCCTGCGCAGCCTTAATCTTTCAAATTCCGTTGCAATCGCGGCCTATGAAGTCCTGCGCCAATGGGATTATCCGGAGATGCAGTATAAAGGCGAACTCCGGGATTTTGACTGGGCGGACGCGGGTAATGAACAGATTTAAAAAAGGTTCCCCAGAGGGCAAAGCCTGTGAAGCGCGTCCTGTGGACGATGAAGCGAACAGGGTTTGGCGCCGCGGTCAAAATATTCAAGGCTCATGCCGCAGAATATTTTGGGCACCGCAAGAGTATAGCTGTCAGCGAAGCTGACTGAGGAGGGATAATCCCTGACAATTTTTTGTCAGCGCTCCGCGTTGCCTGTTTATCCCTCTTCCGTCTTTTTTGCAGCAGGCTGCAAAAAATCCACCTTCCCCTCTGGGAAGGCTTTGAAAGGAGGAACCCTCTATTTCCGGCGACAACACTTTGCAGAAACTGATGGGCGCAATGCGCAAGGCCATCGAGGATTATAATATGATCGAAAACGGCGACAGAATCGCTGTGGGCGTTTCCGGCGGAAAAGATTCGGTTTCGCTTCTGGCGGGGCTTGCCGCTCTGCGCCGTTTTATCGGAATCGATTACGAAATCGTGGCGGTCTGCCTTGACCCCCAGTTCGGCGGAGAACCGAACGATTTTTCCGAAATCGAAGCCTTCTGCGAAAAAATCGGAGTAAAGTTAGACCTGCGCAGGACTCAGATCGGTGAAGTTATCTTCGAGGACCGGAAGGAAAAGAATCCCTGTTCCCTCTGCGCAAGAATGCGCCGCGGTCTTCTGCACGACGTTGCAAAGGAAAACGGCTGCAACAAAATGGCGCTGGGTCATAACTTCGAGGACGCGGTGGAAACCTTTATGATGAACCTTTTTGATGAGGGCAGAATCGGCTGTTTTTCGCCGGTGACATGGCTTTCCCGGAAGGAAATCACCGTTATCCGTCCGCTGATTTATTGCCGCGAGGACGAGATAGTCCGCATTGCAAACCATGAGCATTTCCCGATAGTAAAAAGCCGCTGCCCTGCGGATAAACATACGGAACGTGAGCACATCAAAAACCTCATCGCTCATCTTGAGCACGGAGAGGGCTATGACTGCCTTCCCACAAAGATAATGGGTGCAATGCAAAGGGGAGATATTTCCGGCTGGGGCATCAGAAAATGATAAAAAGCCTTCCCCTTGAGGAGACTCCCCTGTTAGGGGAGATGTCTGCGCAGCAGACAGAGGGGTCTGCCGTCTGCGGCTGAGCAAAAGGTGGCACGCCACATGTAGTAAAGGCGTGACGGATGAGGTGTTCTTCCGCCTCCCACCGAGCGAATTACCTCCCCTTGAGGGGAGGTGTCCGCAACGCGGACGGAAGGGTGTCAATCCCATCCCGTTAAATTCAGCCGGTAATTTCAACAGAATCCCCCCGTCACGGCAAAGCCGTGACACCCCCCGTTAACAAGGGGGGCTATTTGAAAGGCGGTGCTCAATTTTGGAAAACAGACCGAAAGTTTATATGATCTGCGGAATTTCCGGAAGCGGAAAACCGTTTTTTCAAAGAATCTGGAACTTCTTGGCGTTCCGCGAATCTCCATTGATGAGGAGCTCTGGCCGGATTATTATGTCCTCGGTGCTCTTGTTTCGGATGAGCACCGGGAGTTTCTTTATGATCAGGCGACGGAGAGGATTTTTGCAAAAATCCGCAATTTCTGCGCCGAAGGAAGAGCTTGCAGCGTCGATATGCCCTTCTGCAAAAGGGAGCAGAGGGATATCTTCCGTGCTCATGCCGAAAAATGCGGCGGAAAACCCGTGCTCATCTGGATAAACACCGATTTGCCGGTGCTCAAAGCCCGCCTTGCGGACAGAACCGGTAAAAACGGTCCGAACAACCTTCCGGTTTCGGAGGCGGAAATCAATATGTACTGGAAAGGATTCCAGCGCCCGACGGACGAGGAACATATTGAAATTGACGGCAGCCGGGATTTTGAGATGGATGAAATCATAAAAATGATATAAAAAAATAGCAGCCGCATCCGGCTGCTCTTTTTTTATCCCGCCGAGGTAAACAGCCCCCCTTGTCAAAGGGGGGTGTCTGCGAAGCAGACGGGAGGATTCCTTCCTCCGCATTCCGCCGAGCGAATCAGCCTTTCCAGAGGAGACTCCCCTGTTAGGGGAGATGTCTGCGTAGCAGACAGAGGGGTCTGCCGTCTGCGGCTGAGCAAAAGGTGGATTCGCCGCTTGCGGCGAAGACGGAAGAGGGATTACCAGGAACCCGGAGGGCAGCCTCCCTTGTGCAAAGGGAGGTGTCGCCAACGGCGACGGAGGGATTGTAATCCCATC